>NZ_JBEHZD010000287.1:0-9843 GCF_040240285.1 Streptomyces sp. HSW2009
GACACACCCACCACGCAGCCACCACACACCCATCACGTGCCGAACGCGCCCACCCTGCGTACGCACCCGCCTGACCCCCCCCCACACCCCCCCCCCCCCGGGGGGGGGGGCGGCCGGCCCGGCCCCCCCCCGCCCGGGGGGGCCCGCGTACGACCACCGGGCGGGCCGGTCGCGCCCGCCACCCGCTGCTTCCGCGGTGCGCCCCGGATGCGGGCCCGGTCACTCCTGTGCGGGCGGCGACCGCTTCGGCGTCCTGGGCGCCGCGCTACGGATGCGGTGTCATCGCTGCTTCCGCGGCTGGGGTGGCTGCCGCCGTGTCGGTGGCTTCCGTGCCACCCGTGGCTTCCGCGGCGTCCGTGGCACCGGCGGCAGCCGCGGCATCAACCGTTTCGGGAGCCCCTGCCGCTTCGGCCGTCCCCGCCGCTTCCGTCGGGACGTGGCGCAGCATCAGCAGGGCGACCGCAGCGGTGACGAGTGCGAGGCCGGCGCCGACGGCGGCGGTGGCGTGGAAGCCGCTGGTGAACGCGGTGCGCGCGGCTCGCAGGAGTTGTTCGGCCAGCGGCTGGGGCAGGGTCTCGGCCGCCGATGCGGCGCTGCCCACCGAGTCCCTTGCGGTGTGCGCGGTCTCCGCGGAGAGCCCGGCCGGCAGGGCGTCGTCCAACTCCGCGCGGTAGATCGCGACGCTGACGGAGCCGGTGACCGCGATGCCGAGGGCCAGGCCAAGGTCGTAGGCGGTCTGGCCGGCGCCCGATGCCGCGCCTGCCTTCTCTGCGGGTGCGGCGCCCATGGCGAGCCCCGTACCGAGCACGCTGACGGGCGCGACGCCGAACATCACGAGCGTCGAGCCCAGCGCGGAGCCCCACACCCCGCTGTCGCCCTCGCCGGCCACGGCGATCAGCCAGAAGCCCGGCACGGTCAGGACGACGCCGACGGCGATCACGTACGCCGGGCGGACGCGGCGGGTCAGCAGCGGGGTGAGTTGCGAGCCGACCACCAGCCCCGCCGCGCTGGGCAGCAGCCACAGCCCTGCGGCGAGCGGGCTCAGCTCGCTGACGTTGAGCAGGAACTGGGGCACCAGGTATTCGATGCTGTTGAGCGCCATCATGCCGAGCAGCAGCGTCAGCAGTGCGCCGGTGAAGGCGCGGTCGCCGAAGAGCCGCAGGTCGATCAGGGGCGTCGGCAGGCGGTGTTGCCTGCGTACGAAGAGGAGTGCGAAGCCGGCGCCGACCAGCACGGGCAGCGCGTGGGCCGGCGCCACGCCCGATTCGGCGGCCTTCTTCACCCCGTACACGACCGGCAGTACGGCCAGCAGGAAGAGCAGCACGCTCGGCAGGTCGAAGCGGCCGGGGTGGGGGGCGCGGTACTCCGGTACGAGGAGCAGCACGGCCGGCAGCGACAGGGCGACGACCGGCACGCCGATCAGGAACACCGAGCCCCACCACCAGTGTTGGAGCAGGATGCCGCCGATGACGGGGCCGACGGCGATGCCCGTCGACAGGGCGGTGACCCACAGGGCGATGGCGCGGGTGCGCTGGCGCGGGTCGGTGAACAGGTGGGTGATCAGCGAGAGCGTCGACGGCAGCACCGCGGCGCCGGCCACGCCGAGCACGGCCCGGGCGGCGATGAGCGTCTCCGGGTTACTGGCGTAGGCCGCGATGAGGGAGGCAGCGGCGATGCCGAGGCAGCCGAACACGAGGAGCCTGCGGCGGCCGATGCGGTCCCCCAACGCGCCCATGACCAGCAGGAATCCGCAGGTCATAAAGCCGTAGGCATCCGTGATCCAGAGCAGTTGGGAACTCGATGGGCCCAGGTCGGCCGCGAGGTCGGGGGTGGCCAGCCATAGCACGCCGAGGTCGGCGGTCATCAGGGTGACCGGCAGCAGCAGGGCGGCGAGTCCCACCCAGGGCGATGGGGTGCGGTTAGCCACGTCGGGCCGCCCACCCGGCGTGCGGCATCGACTGCCTGCCGGCGCGTCCGCCTCGTCCCTGGGGCGCCGTGGTTTGAAGGTGTCTCATGGTCCCCAGTCAACGGGCCGTTCGCTGGCTTGTGGATGGCTGCTTCTCCGGTGGAGATGTCTGTGCGTCTAGAATTGCCGCCGTGGATGACGCGCTTTCCCGACTGCTGCACGATGTCCGCCCGCACGGGGTGTTACTCGACGAGTCCGTCCTCAACCCGCCGTGGTCGCTGCGGTTCGCCGAGGGGGCCCCGCTGAATCTGGTGGTGGCGCTGCGCGGGGCGGCCTGGGTGACGCCGGAGGGTGGCGCGCCGGTGCGGCTGCCCACCGCTTCCGTGGTCATCGTGCGCGGCCCCGAGCCGTACGCCATCGCCGACGGTCCGGACACCGCGCCGCTGGCCGTCGTGCACGGGGCGGGCCGGTGCACCACACCCGACGGCAGGTCCACAGTGGACGGGCCGCTGCCGATGTGTGGTGAGGAGGCCCGTCCGGAGGGCGCCACCGTGCTACTCAAGGCCACCTACCAGGTGCGCGGCAGCGTCACCGAGCGGGTGTTGGCCGCGTTGCCGCGGATCGCGCTGGTGCCGGCGCCGTCCGAGGGTTGTCCCACCTTCGACATGATCAGCCGCGAGTTGCGCCGGGACGCCCCCGGGCAGCAGGTCGTGTTGGACCGGCTGCTCGACCTGCTGCTCGTGGCCAGTCTGCGGGAGTGGTTCGAGCTCTCGGACACGCACACGCCGACCTGGTACCGGGCCCACCGCGATCCGGTGATCGGCCCCGTGCTGCGGCTGATGCACGACGATCCGGCCCGGCCGTGGACGGTGGCCGGCCTCGCGGCCGAGGCCAGCACCTCGCGCGCCAGCTTCGCACAGCGCTTCACCGAACTCGTCGGGCAGCCGCCGATGACGTATCTGACGGAGTGGCGCATCCGCACCGCCGCCGACCTGCTGACGCGTACGGGGGACACGGTGGAGGCGGTGGCGCGCCGGGTGGGTTACTCCAATGCGTACGCGTTGAGCGTCGCCTTCAAGCGCACCCTTGGGGTCCGCCCGAGCGAGCACCGCGCGCGCTCCCGCGGCGGCGCGGGTGCAGCGGGGTCGGCAGGCTCGGCCGGCGCAGTGGGAGTGGCCGGTGCGGTGGGGGTGGCCGGCGCGGTGGGGGTGCCTGGCTTGGTTGCTGCCTCGCGGGTGGGCGCCTGACGGGCGAGGGGGCGCCCGGCCCGGCCTCGCGTGGAGGTGACGGACCGGGCGGGTCGCTCGGCTTGGGTGGGTCGGCTTGGGTGGGTCGGCTCGGCTTGGGCGGGTGAGTCGGTGGGTGAGTGGCCGTGGTGACGGGCGCGTACGGGGTCAGTGGCGGCCGGAGGCGGGGGCGGGGAGCAGGATCGAGGAGTCGGGTTCGCCGTCGACCGCGAACCCGCCGGTGGTGCAGCGCCGTTCCAGGTCGACGAGGGTGACCCGGCCGGTGTCCAGTTCGCTGACGTAGGCGAGGGGGCGGTGCGGGTGGAGGGAGAGCGCCGACGGCACTCCGGCCAGCGCGATCGTCGCCACCGGACGCAGGGCCGGGTCGAGCAGGGTGAGGGTGCGCCGGACGATGTCGGTGACCAACAGCAGCCCAGGCGCGGCGGGGCCGGCCGCGTAGACGCGCAGCGGGTCGCCACCCGCCGTGTCGTACGAACCGGTCACGGCAAGGGTCGTGGCGTCCAGCGCGACCACCGTGCCGTTGCCGCGCACCCCGACGTACAGGGTGCGGCCGTCGGCGGACAGGCAGCAGCCTTCGGGCCGCGGTCCCGGTGTGGCCACCACCGGCGGCGCCGTCGGGTCGTGCGGGTGGAGGAGGCTGACGGTGCCGGAGTCGAGCCCGGTGACGTACGCCCGCTCGCCGTCGGGGCTGACGGTGAGCAGATGGGTCTTGGCGCCGCCGGTCGGCAGAGTGCGGGAGGGCGCGGTGGCGGTGCGCGGCTCGTCGTAACCCAGAAGGACCGCATCGGTCTCGGGCAGGGCGTAGAGGCGGTCGTGCCGGTCGATGGCGAGCCCGTGGATACGGCGGAACGGATCGGTCGACAGCGTGCGCACCAACTGCCGGGCGCGCAGGTCGACCATCCACACGCCGGTGCCACCGGGTCCGGGATCGGCGGACATGCGGACGCCGTAGTGCCCGACGTAGGCGTAGCGGCGGGCGGAGTCCGCGACCACCTCGTGCGGGTAGCGCTCCAACGGTATGCGGGCCAGCAGTTCGCCAGACGCGGTGTCGTGGAAGGCGAGGGCGTGGCCGCTCTTCTGGACTACCGCCAGCACGTCCCCGGTGGGTGTGGTGTGGCGACGGGCCGGGCGGCTGGTCGGTCTGGTGGGGGTGGCGGGGGCCGCTGCGGGCCCGATGGCGTGGGCCGGCCAGGAAGCGAGGGCCACGGCGCCGGCGGCCAGGCCACCGCCGAGCAGGGCGCGCCGGGCGAGCCTGGCGCTGCCGGTTCGTTCCCGTGCGGCAGGTGGGGATGCGGCGGGTGTCGTCTGTGGTGCGTGGGGGGTGTCGGTAGCCGCCTGGGGGTTCGGTCGCATGCTGGTTCCGATCTGGGTGGGTGACGTGGGGTCAGGATCGGGGCCGGTGATGCCCGTGGTGCGGTTCCCTCAGGGGGACGCCGGTTCGGCGTCCTCGCGTTGCGTGGGAGCGGGAAGCGGATGTCAGGAACGGCGGGTGGCGTAGCGCGGGTCGATGTGGCCGAGCCAGGCGTCCTGGTCGTCGGCCAGCGGGTGGGTGAGGGGCAGCGGTTGGAAGCGGCAGGCGAACACGAGGCCGGCATCGCCCCCGCCACCGCGCACCCGGTGTGTCCACGCGTCGGGTGCGGTGGCCGGCGCTTGGAGGTGGAAGTACGTGGTGCGGCGCGGCTGTTGGGTATCGGGGTGGGGCTTGTCCTCCACCGTGAGCGGTTGGCGGACGGTGGCACCGTCAAGGCCGGTTTCCTCGGCCACCTCCCGGAGCACGGCAGCGGCCAGCGACTCCCCCGGCAGCACACCGCCGGCCGGTACCTGGGTGCCGGCCGCTGCCATGCCGACGTGGCCGAACACCAGGAGTTCGGGGGTGCCGCGCTGCCGCAGCACGTATCCGGCCACCCGGATGCGAGGTAGTGTCACCCCGCAATTCTGCGCCGTAAGCCACGGAGTATGCGCAGCGCACCAGCAATGCCCCAGCGGTGCACGACTCGGGAGGACCATCCGACCGGTCCCGGCGGGCCACCCCGGCCGGCCACCCGTGAACCAGCCACACACCGCCGCGGGCCGGTTGACCAGCGCATTCGACGTCCCGCCCGGCTGCGGCAAGGAGCGTGGACCGGCGCCCCGCGACCCGCGTACGAGACAGGCACCCGCAGTGGACGGGGTGGTGCGGGCAGCGGAGCTGGGGGGCCGGGTGGGGTGGGGTTGGACGGAGCAGAGTGAAGTGGGTGGGCGGGAGCCGACCAGTGGTGGGTCGGCTGAGCGGTGACCCGCCCCCTCCGCATCGTACGAGGCCATCGCACGGGTGGTCGTACGAGGTCACCGCACGGGTGTGGGGCGGTCCGGCAGGGGCGTCGACCGGGTGGGGTGGCGAGGGACTGGCGTGCGGGGTGACGGGTGGGAGGTGGCTGGCGCGGCCGGACCTGGCGCGCGGGTGGACAGCCACCCGAACCGGTGATGCCGAACAGGTGCGTGGCTTCCGAGATGTGACGTGCTCACACCCTGTCTGGTGGGTGGCACAACCCTCGTCCGAACGCCGCCAAACCCGCAGTACGCAGGGCAGATGCGCGCACGGCGGGCCCGTGCGGGAGCGCTGACAGGTCGGTCAAGTAACCTCACTCCCCAGCCTGGGACATGCAAACAGGGGCGCACAACGGGCTTTCATGAGTAGCATCCAGGGCCAACAACCCCCAAAGCACAGGAGAACGTGTGTCAGCCCAGAGTCGGAAGAGCGCGACCCCTGCCACCTTCAACCCGTCCGCCTCGGTGGAGTCCGTGTTGCGGCACATGGACGAGCAGCGCGCGGAGCTGGTCGACCAACTCGCCGAGCTCCAGAACCGACTGGAGCAGTTGGACTCGTCAAAGGCCCTCCTGCTCACCTACATCGGCTCGTCCGGCG
Organism: Streptomyces sp. HSW2009; assembly: GCF_040240285.1. Lineage (NCBI taxonomy): Bacteria > Bacillati > Actinomycetota > Actinomycetes > Kitasatosporales > Streptomycetaceae > Streptomyces > Streptomyces sp. HSW2009. The sequence goes on from NZ_JBEHZD010000287.1 coordinate 6,059, forward strand.
GTGCGCCGCAGGCGCCGGAGGGTTCCGCTGAGAAGGCCGATGAGCCGGAGGCTGCTGCGGCCACCGCGACCGTGCCGGGTGCGCGGCGCGCCGCGTCGTCCACCGGTCGGCGCACCGGGACGCGCACGGCGCGTTCGGGCGCGACGGGTCGGGGCAAGTCGCGGAAGAAGTCCCCTGCACCGAAGGCCGGTTCGACGGGGCGGGGTCGGCGCGGCCAGGTGATCGTGGACTACCTGGCCGAGCACGGCGAGCCGCGGTCGGCGACCGAGGTGACCGCCACGTTGCAGGAGCGCCACCCGGAGGAGGAGTGGAGCCGGGCCGGGGTGCGCGAGAGCCTGGAGCACCTGGTTTCGAAGAACCAGGCGCAGCGCACCACCCAGGGCCGCTCGGTGTTCTACTCGGTCGCCGCAGGCGATGCCGCCGTGGCCGACGCCACCGTGGACAACGACGCCGACTCGGCGGGCGATGCCTCGGCGGACGCGACGGCCACGTCCTGACCCGCCGGCGGCCCAGCCGCGACCACACCAGCGCAGCGAGAGAGCTGACATCTCGCTCGCTGCGCTGGTGTGTAGGTGGTTGGTGGAGCGGCGGTCACGACCGCTGGTGAGGCTTGGCCGTGCCGGTGGGTGTGGGTCAGGCGAGCAGCGAGCAGCCGAAGTCGCGACGCGAGGTGACATGACCGCGACCGGCGTTCGGTGGCCGGCGGCCGAGTCCGCTGAGTGGCGCACCGGCCGGCCGGCGGGCGCTCGGCCCGTCCGGGGCGTGCCCTGTCGCCGCAACCCGGTCGGTGGGGCCGGTGGCCGGCGTCGCCGCGTACCGCGGGGCGCCGGGCCGACCGGTTGCCTCACCACTCCCGTGGCGCGATCAGCTCCTCGACGTCCGCGCCCGGGAACCCGTACGTCTTGGCGACGAACCAGAAGTCCTCAGCTATCTCTTCCCGCGCCGTCGTCTCGATCTCGCTGTCCGCCTCGTCGAACTCCGCCTCCAGGGCGTTGAACTCCTCCGTCGCCGCGTGCGTCAGCACGTACAACGCCGGCAGGTCGGCCGGCCGCTCCGTCTCGATCCGCTCGCACAGCCGCAGCAGGATCGCCTTGCCCTTGTCGACCAGGTGGTCGGGGAAGTACTCGTCCTCGTACAACCCGTGCAGGAACGGGTGCTGGGCAGCCTGGGGGTGGGCGATGGCCATGTCGTACTCCTGTTGCAGCCTCGGGTGAATCTGACACCGCCATCGTGCACCCCACCACTGACAATCGGCGGCACGTCCGGGCCCCGCGGGCCCCGTCAGGTCACGGGATGCGGGCGACGGCCCCGTACCCGATGCCGGAGCGGGCCGGCAGGGTGTCGCTGTCGGGGCGCCAGTCGGGCATGAGCACCAGGCCCGGGTCGACCATCTCCAGGCCGTCGAAGAACTGGCCGATCTGCTCCCGGTTGCGCAGCGTGAAGGGGATGACGCCGGGTTGCTCGTTGTACTGCTGCTCGGAGGCGACGACCGCGTCCGACGTGGGGGCCGAGTGGCCGATGATGAGGTGGCTGCCGGTGGGTACGGCGGCCACGAACTCCCGCACCAGCCGGTAGACCTCGGCGTGGTCCTCGATCAGCCCCAGGCTGTCGGAGAAGATCAGCGCGATCGGCTGGGTGAAGTCCAGGGTCTCGGCGGCCAGGCGCAGCACGTCGGCGGTGTCGCGCATGTCCGCGATGAAGCAGGCGGTGCGGCCCTCCGGGGTGCTGTCCAGATACGCCTGCTGGTACATGCTCACCATCAGGTCGTTGTCGACGTAGACGACGCGGGCGTCGGGCTGGTGCCGCTGGGCTATCTGGTGGACGTTGGGCTCGGCGGGCAGCCCCGCGCCCAGGTCGAGGAACTGGCGCACCCCGGCCTCGCGGGCGGCCCAGCGCACGGTGCGCCACAGGAACTCCCGGCCGGCCAGGGCGATTTCGCTCACCTCGGGGAGCTGTGCGATGACCGCCTCGGCCGCTTGCCGGTCCGCCGGGTACCAGTACTTGCCGCCGAGCATGTAGTTCCAGAACCGCGCCGGGTGTGCCACGGTCGGGTCCACTCCGGTGGGCGGGTGCGGGCGTCCGGCGGGTGTGACGTGGTTGGTCATCGGTAGTGCTCCTTCAAAGGGTCGTTGGGGCGATGAGGTCGGGCAGCGGGGCCTTGCGGAAGCCCGCCGCGGCCGAGGCGGCGTCCAGCCGTTGGCGCCAGGTGGCGACCTGCTCGGGCGCCTCGATGATGGTGGTGCCGCCGGGCAGGTCGAGCAGGATCTGGTCACCGATCTCGTCCACGTCGAGCCGGAGCAGCCGGACCGGCGGTGCGCCGGTCATCGGATGCCAGCCGGCCGTCAGCGGCAGGATCTGGAAGGTCACCCTGGGGCGCGTCATGGTGCGCTCCAGGGCCTGGTGCTGGGCGCGCATCACCTCGGGCGGGCCGATGGCGGTGTACAGGGCGGCGGCCGAGACGACGGCCCAGAGCCTGGCCTGGCGCCGGCGCAGCCGCTGTTGGCGTTCGGCGACCAGTTCCACCGCCAGGTCGAGCTCGTCCGCGGTGTGGTCGGGGTTGCGGGCGCGGTAGAGGGCGGCGGTGTACTCGGGGATCTGGAGCAGGTCGGGGACGAGGCCGGGGTGCCAGATGCGGACCAGGGACGCGGCGCTCTCCAGCGCGACCCACTCCTGGTAGTCGCGGGTCATCACGGGCCGGTAGCGCTGGTGCCACCAGCCTGGCCTGGCGGCCGTCGCCGCCTGCTCCACCAGGCGTTCGCGCTCGGTGAGCGGGATTCCGTACAGGGTCAGGAGTTGTTCGATGAGCCCGAGGTCGATGGAGGTCTTGGCCTCTTCGAGGCGCCAGACGGTGGTGTGGGCGACGCCGGCCGCCTCGGCCGCCTGGGCGACGCTGCGGCCGACCTCCTCCCGCACTCTGCGCAGCCGTTTCGCCACCACGCGGTGTTCCAGCGTGGGGCTGGGTCGTGGCCGCTGCGGCACATCTTCCTCCCCGTTCCGGGTCGCCGCCGCCCCTGGGAAGGGAGGCGCTCAGGAGTACGAGATTCCTGATTGACACATATTGCCAAGCGTGCAAACTGCGCGCATGGTGAGAGTATGAGCTATCGCTTACCAGAGGAACCCCCTCCACGACACCCCGGCCAGGCCGCCGGCGCGTGCCGTCGCTGGATACCCGCGGAGCCCATGGGGCCGGCCATCGCCCGCCGGCAGGTCAGGGCGGCGCTGGAGACCTGGGGGTCGGACGAGCGCACCATCGAGCATGCGGCGCTCCTGGTCAGCGAGTTGGTCACCAATGCGGTGGAACACGGCAGGCAACGTGGCCGGTTGCACATGGTGTGGTGTCATGTCCGCCGCACGTCGGACGGCATCCGGCTGGGCGTCTGGGGTCCGCCGGGTGACACGGTGCCGCGTGCGCGCCGCCCGCTGGAGGACGCCGGGGACCTGACCGCGCTGGCGGAGTCGGGCCGTGGGTTGCTCATCGTGGACGCGTTGGCGAAGCGGTGGGGCACTCGCCGCGGGCGGGTCAGCCGTGAGGTGTGGGCGCTGCTCCCCGAGCCGGAAGGGGTCCGCTCGTGACGGACCCCCGCGCCGCCGAGGTGGAGCGCGCGACCCGGGACCTGTGCGACGCGCTGGAGCGCCTTGAGGCGCTGGGGCAGGCGCCGTACCCGGTGGGTGATCCCAGTGGCCGCGGCCGGCCCCCCGCCCACGCCCGCGGGGGGGCGCGGGGCCACCAGCACCCCCCGGACTCCCGGGTCAGGTCACCCCCGCGCCGCGCACCCCGCGACCCC
>NZ_JBEHZD010000288.1:0-9817 GCF_040240285.1 Streptomyces sp. HSW2009
GTATAGCTTCTATTTGCCACCCGGTCGGGCCCCCCGGCCTGTGTGCCGCGTGGCCCCTCGGGGGGGGGGGGGGGCGCGCGGGGGGCGCGCCCCCCCCCCCCCCGGGCGGTGGGTGCGGAGTGCTGGGTGTCGGGCGCGGGGTGCTGAGCCCGGGGGCCGCTACTTCGGTTCGCGGTCGAAGGTGGCCTGGGACCAGAAGTAGCCGAGGACGCTCAGCGCCAGGCACCAGGCGACCGCTAGCCAGCCGTTGTGGCCGATCTCGGTGCCGAGCAGCAGCCCGCGCAGGGTCTCGATGGCCGGCGTGAACGGCTGGTACTCGGCGACCGGCTGGAACCAGCCCGGCATCGCGTCGATCGGGACGAAGGCACTGGAGATGAACGGCAGCACGATCAGCGGCAGCGCGTTGTTGCTGGCCGCCTCCACGTTCGGGCTGACCATGCCCATCCCGACGGCGATCCAGGTGAGGGCGAAGGCGACCAGCGCCAGCAGCCCGAACGCGGCCAGCCACTCCAGGGCCGTGGCGCCCGTGGACCTGAAGCCGATGGCGACGGCGACCAGCCCCACCAGCACGACACTGGCCAGCGACTGCAACACGCTGCCGATGACGTGCCCGATGAGGATCGACCCGCGGTGGATGGCCATCGTGCGGAACCGGGCGATGATCCCCTCGGCCATGTCCCCGGCGACCGAGACGGCGGTGCCGACCACGGTGCCGCCGATGGTCATCAGCAGGATGCCGGGCACCAGGTACGCCACGTACCGGGAGCGGTCCGCGTCGCCGCCCATGCCGGCGCTCATCACGTCGCCGAACACGTAGACGAAGAGCAGCAGCAGGACGACCGGGGTGAGCAGCAGGTTCAGGGTGAGGGACGGGTAGCGCCTGGCGTGCAGCAGGTTGCGGCGCAGCATGGTGGAGGAGTCGCGCACGGCGAGGGCCAGGGAGCTCATCAGAGGACGTCCTTCGAGGAGTGGGAGCGGGCGGACGGGCCGGGCTATGCGGGGGGTGCGGGGGCGACTTCGCTGCGCGGGCCGGTCAGGGCGAAGAACACGTCGTCGAGGTCGGGGGTGTGCACGGTCAGTTCGGCCGCCTCGATGCCGGTGGCGTCCAACCAGTCGAGGATGGAGCGCAGTTCGCGCTGGCTGCCGTCGCTGGGGATCTGGAGCGAGAGCGCGGCGTCGTCCCGGGCGCCGCCCACCGGTACGAAGCCGTCCGCCGCGGGTCCGGTGGCCTCGTGCAGGGCGTGGGTGGCGCGCCGGTAGCCGACCGGGTCGGTGAAGCGGAGCCGTACGTGGCCGCCGGGGATCATCCGCTTGAGCTCGTGGGCGGTGCCTTCCGCGGCGATCTTGCCGTCGTTGAGCACGGCGATGCGGTCGGCGAGTTGGTCCGCCTCATCCAGGTACTGCGTGGTGAGGAAGACGGTGACGCCGCCCTTGACCAGTTCGCGGATGATCTGCCACATGGTGTGCCGGCTGCGCGGGTCCAGGCCGGTGGTCGGCTCGTCCAGGAAGATGATCTTCGGGTCACCGACCAGGGTCATGGCGATGTCAAGGCGCCGCTTCATGCCGCCCGAGTAGGTGGACGCGGGCCTCTTGGCCGCGTCCGCCAGGTCGAAGCGGGCCAGGAGTTCGGCGGCGGTGCGCCGGCCTGCCGCCCGGGACATGTGGTGCAGGTCCGCCATGAGGAACATGTTCTCCTCGCCGGTGATCAGCCCGTCGACGGCCGAGAACTGACCGGTCACGCCGATCGCCGCACGCACCCGTTGCGGGGCGCGCACCAGGTCGTGGCCGGCGATCTGGGTCTGGCCGCTGTCGGCGCTGATGAGCGTGGACAGGATCTGCACGGTGGTGGTCTTGCCGGCGCCGTTCGGCCCGAGCAGCGCGAAGACCGTACCGGCCGGGATGCGCAGATCGATGCCGTCGAGCACCTTCTTGGTCCCGTAGGACTTGCGCAGTCCGACCGCGGAGATGGCGATCGGGGCCGAGTGGCCGCTCCTCACGCTAGACGTGGGCATGACAGAGGAAGGCATAGTTGCTCTCCATTCGGAGGCGGGAGTTGACGGGGATGGGGCCAGGTCCTGGGTCCTGGGCCGGTCCGGGCCTGGGTTGCGCGCGTCGCACGGAGTGGCTCGCCGCGATGAGGCCCGCGCGGGGCGGGGTCGGTGGCGCGGGGGTGACGCGGGGTGACGCGTGGGGCGTACGGGGCCGGCCGCCATGGGGGTGGTGCGTGCGGCGGCGGGGCCTGGCCGGCGGCGGGGCGCGGCGTGCGGACGGGACGCGGGCGGTGGTGCGGCACCGGCGGGCGGCGCCAGTCGCTCGGCGGGACGGGCCGCTCGGCGGGACGGTCAGGGCCGACCGGCGCCGCTGGCGTGGTGGCGGCGCGGTGCCGCTCTGGGCTGGTATGAGCCGGTAGCGGCTGGTACGGGCGTCAGGCGCGGGGGCAGGGTGGTGCGAGCGCCCGACGGCTGGAGCGCGGGGACCGTTGCGACGCCCGGCGGTTGCGACGCCCGGCGGTTGCGACGCCCGGCGGCTGCGCGGCCCGGCGGCTGCGGGGCACTCGCGGCGCGAGTGGGTTACGGCGCGGGACCGTTACGGCGCCCGGCGATGGTGGTGTGGGCCGATGCCGGGCCGGGCGGTTCAGACCTTGGCGCGGAGGACGTCGATCGTGCCGTAGCGGGTGCGGGCGCGGACCTCGACGGTGTCTTCGGTCTTCTCCGGAGCGGGCGCCTCGGCGAGTTGGTTGCGCACCTGGCCCGCGTTGGAGCTGACGTCGAGCCAGGCGGCGGTGCCCGCGCGGATGCCGATCTCGATGGAGCCGTAAGCGGTCTCCAACTGGACGGTGCCGCGGGCCACTTCGCCGAGGCGCAGCGAGCCGTGCGCGGTGGCCGCGACGACCGAACCTTCGGCGCGTGAGATGTCGATGTCACCGTTGGCCGCGTTCACCCGCAGGTCGCCGGTGGCAGCGCCGACGGTCGTGGTGCCGTGCGAACTCTTCAGCACGGCCGGCCCGTCGAGCAGGCCGACCCGTACGCTGCCGGTGCTGGTGCGGATCTCGGCCGTGCCGATGACCCGGTCGACGGTGATCGAACCGTGCGCGGCGGTCAGGTGGAGCGGCCCGGTCTCATCGAGTCGTACGTCACCGGAGGAGGTCCGCACCCGGACCTCACCGAGCCGGCCCTCGGCGAGCACCTGGGCCCAGGCGCCGGTCAGGTGCACGTCCGAGCCCGCGGGCAGTTCGACGGTCACGTCGACGGTGCCGGTGCGCCCGACGAGGTAGCGCGATTTGGGGGTGCGCACGGTCAGCGTCCCGTTCGCGTAGGCGACCTCGGTCTGTTCCGCCGACCGCAGGTCCTGCTCCTTCTTGGGGTCGCGCGGCTGCACGTCCACGACGGTGTCGCTGCGGTCGGTGGCGCGGAACCGGATGGAGCCGGCCTCCACGTGCACGGTCGCCGCGACGGTTTCCGGGGTGTCGAAAGTAGGCATGGCTGTCCCGTCCTCAGTGGTTTTCGGGTCGTCCCCGTTGGTGGGACGCGGTGGGGAAGTTCGTACGGCCGCGCGCGGCTAGCGCACCCAGCCCGTGAAGCCCTGGCCGACGTTGCGGGTCTGGGTCACCGGCCGCGGCTGGCCGCTGCCGACCGCCGCCGAGACGGCGCGCACCAACCAGGCGTTGACCGACAGGCCCTCGCGGCCTGCGGCCTCCTCGGCGCGCGCCTTGAGCTGGGCCGGCAGGCGCAGGTTCACCCGGGCGGTGCCACCCTCGTCGGCCTCGGCCTGCGGCGCGGCGAGGAGTGGTTCGACCGGCGCGGCGGGCGGCGCGGCGGGTTCGCTGCTGGGGGGTGGGGTCACCACGAAGTCGGGGTCGAGGCCGCGCAGCCGCAGGTCGACCGAGCCCGGGGCGAGTTCGCGGGTGATCTCGTCCATCGCGGCCGAGAGCACGTTGAGCAGGGTCAGCCGGGTCGCCGACTCCAGCGGCGCGGTCAGCCGCTCGGCGAGCTCGCGGGCATCGTCGCCACCGGCTTCAGCGGCGACCGCGAGCTCCCGGCGGAGCGTCTCGACATACGGGGTGAGGTCCATGACGTCATCATGGCATCACTTTGGCGCTATACGCAAGCACTGTTGGCGCCACGCCGTACACCAACTGACCCGCACGGCCCTGACCTGCATGAATACGTTGGCACCATTCAACAAGGAAGCGGTGCCACGCATGCCCAGGCCCCCATTCGGCGACCCCTTGGCATCACGTGGCGCCATCCGGAGCCACCTGGCGCCACCTAGCACCAGACGGCGCCAGGTGATGCCATTCTGGCGCCACACGCAGCCGACGACCCTCCCCGCACCAACGCGAGCGCGCGACCGTACGCCACCCGACCCGAAGGCCAGCCCACCCCGAACGCCAGGCCAATCCGAACGCCAACCCCACACCCATACCGCTCCCCCCAACAGAACCCCAGCGGAATCCCCGGCAAAATCCCCGCCGCACACCCCTGTCGCCGACTCCTTACCCGCCAGTACATTGACGGCATGTCTAATACGGCCAAGGCGCAGCCCGTCCCCGTGGCCTCGGAGTACACGGCGCTCAGGGCGCGGAACGTCGACTTCGCGTGGGCCGGGACCCCGTTGCACTGGGTGCCGGGCGACCCGTCCACCACGCACACGATCAATGTGCTGCACCTGTTGCTGCCCGCCGGCGAGCGGTGGTTCGTCCACGTCTACCGGCAGGTCCTGCCGCGCATCAGGGACGAGCGGCTGCGGGCGGACGTGCTCGGCTTCATCGGCCAGGAGGCCATGCACGCCCAGGCCCACGACCAGGTGTTGCCGCACCTGCGCGCGCAAGGTCTCGACCCGACGCCGTACACGGCGCAGGTGGACTGGCTCTTCGAGAAGCTGCTGGGCGACCGCACGCTGCCGCCGGGCCGGGCGAGCGAGTGGTGGCTGTTGGAGCGGGTGGCGCTGATCGCCGCGATCGAGCACTACACGGCGTTCCTCGGTGACTGGGTGCTGGGCGCCGAGGCGCTGGACCACAGGGGCTGCGATCCGGTCATGCTCGACCTGCTGCGCTGGCACGGGGCGGAGGAGGTGGAGCACAGGTCGGTGGCGTTCGACCTGTTCCTGCACGTGGACGGCAGCTACCGGCGCCGGGTGCGGACCTGGGGCACCGCGTTCGCCGCGCTGGTCTTCCTGTGGCAGCGCGGGCTGCGGTTCTTCATGGCCAACGATCCGACGCTGCCGGACGGCAGGGCCAGCTTCCGTGAGTTCACCCGCGCCGGGCGACAGGGCCTGCTGCCGCGCACCGGTGCCATCGCCCGCTCCATCCCGGCGTACCTGAGCCCCGGCTACCACCCCTCGCACGAGTGCAGCACCGCCCAGGCCGTGGCCTATCTGGAGCGCTCGCCGGCCGCCCGGGCCGCCGAGGCCGAACAGGCCCCCGCCGCCGGCTTCGAACAGGCCTCCGCCGGCCCGACCGGAGGTGCCTGAGGTGGCCCGCGTCCCGTTGCCCGGCCCGCGGGCCGCGGTGGCCGTGACCGCCGCCGCGCTGTTCGTACGGCATGCCGTCGGCCGCAAGGTGGAGCGGTCGCCGCTGTGGCCGCTGCCCGCGCTCGACGTGCCGATCTCCGGGCGCGACCGGCGCGCGCCCGCCGCCGGCCTGCGGGTGCGGGTCGCGGAGCGGCGCGAGGTGGCCGACGGGGTGGTGCAACTGCGGCTCGCCGGTGAGGGGTTGCCGGCCTGGGCGCCCGGTGCGCACCTCGATCTCGTGCTGCCTTCGGGCGCGGTCCGCCCGTACTCGCTGTGCGGCGACCCGGCCGACCGCGGCGCGTACACCATCGCCACCCGGCTGGTCGCCGACGGCCGCGGCGGCTCCCGCGAGGTGCACGAGCGGCTGCACGTGGGCACCGAGATCGAGGTCCGCGGGCCGCGCAACCGGTTCCCGCTGGTCGAGGCGGCGGCGTACGTGTTCGTCGCGGGCGGCATCGGGATCACCCCGCTCCTGCCGATGCTGCGCGCCGCGCAGGCCGCGGGGGCGCCGTGGCGGCTGGTGTACCGGGGGTGCTCGCTGGCCTCCATGCCGTTCGTGTCCGAGGTGCTGCGGCTCGGCGGGCCCGAGCGGGTCAGTGTGGTGCCCGCGGACACCGATGGGCGGCCGGACCTCGCGGGCGCGCTGGCCGGGGCGCCGGCCGGGGCCGCCGTCTACTGCTGTGGCCCCGGCGGGCTGATGGACGCGGTCGCCGCGGTGTGCGCGGCCGATCCGCCCGGCGGCGGGCTGCACCTGGAGCGGTTCACGCCGGGCCCCGGGCGCCCGGCCGATCGGCCCGAGCGGGCGTTCACCGTGGAGTTGCGCCGGACCGGCCGCACGGTCACCGTCCCGCCCGGCACCACCGTGCTGGCCGCGCGCCGCGCGCAGGGCCGGCCCGACCTCGCGTACTCCTGCACGCAGGGCTTCTGCGGCACCTGCGTACAGCGCGGCGGCGCCGGCGACGTCGACCACCGCGACGCCCTCCTCGCCGATGCGGAGCGCGCGGACCGCATGCTCGTGTGCGTCTCGCGCGCGTACGGCGACCGGATCGTCCTGGATCTCTGAGCCCGGCCGGCGGGCGTGACCGAGGTGGGAGGCGCGTACCGGCCATCGGACGCGGGCCCGGGGTGGCGCGCAGGATCGCCCCAACGCACGTGCCCGGCAAGGAGGTTACGGATGCCCAGACCGCCACGCCCGCACCCCGTGCGGCCTGCGGATACGCGCGCGGGGTCGGCGTTCGGCCGTGCGCCGGGCGGCGTGGGCGGCCAACTAGGATGGCCGCATGGCAGGCAGCGTACGGCGCAGAATGGGCGTCGAGGAGCGACGTGAGCAGCTCATCACGGTCGCCCTCGAACTGTTCGCGCATCGACGCCCGGAAGACGTGTCGATCGACGAGATCGCCGAACGCGCCGGCATCTCCCGGCCGCTGGTGTACCACTACTTCCCCGGCAAGCAGAGCCTGTACGAGGCGGCGTTGCGGCGCGCCGCCGACGAGTTGAGCAACCGGTTCGTCGAGCCGCCCGCGGGGCCGCTGGCCGAACGCCTGTTGCGCGTCATGGGGCGCTTCTTCGACTTCGTCGAGGACCACGGCCCCGGCTTCTCGGCCCTGATGCGCGGCGGCCCGGCCGCCGCCGTGGGCACCACCACCGGCGCCACCGGCACCGATCAGGGGCCCGCGTTCAGCAACACCCGCGCCACCGTCGATGACGTGCGGCAGGCCGCGTACGAGCAGATCCTGACGCACCTCGAAGTCGAGCGGCCGTCCGAGCGGCTGTCGCTGGTGGTCAGGTCGTGGGTGTCGCTGGCCGAGACGACCGCCCTGCTCTGGCTCGACGGGCAGGCGGTGCCGCGGGCCGAACTCGAAATACAGCTCGTGTACGACTTCGCGGCGCTGGCCGCGGTGAGCGCCGTCCACGATCCGGAACTCGCCGCGCTGGTCCGCCGCATGCTGGAACAGGAGCCGCCGGACGGGCACTTCGCCGATCTGGTGGCCCATCTCATCACGCTGATTCCGCCCGGCTGACCGGTCGGCCGCGGGCGGCCGCCCCGGGTCCCGGGGGGAGGCCAGCCGGGTCGGTGTGGGGCCGGCCAGGGGACGACGGAGCGGTGAACTGACGGTTGCGCCCCGTGTCGTTGACCGCCGGATGCCTGTTCGACGCCGAGTTGTCAGACACCGGCGGTAGCGTCTCTTCTGTGACCACGCACGTAACACCTCCGAACCCGCTCCACACCCTGGCGTCCGACCCGACGGGCCGTTCCCTGGGTCTCGATTTCGACCTGCCGCCGGGGACCCTGCACCGACTGACGCTGGACGGCCCGTGGCACGAGCCGCTGCTGTGGCGCGCCACCGAGCCCGCCACGGAGGAGTCGTGGCGGCAACTGCTGCCCGCGTTGAAGGCGGCGGGACTGCACCCGGTGCTGCTGGGCGGGGCGCGCGAGAGCGACGGCGACCAGCCGTGGAACGAGGAGCTGGGGCCCGATCTGGCGACCAGCCCCGCGGCGTTCGACGCCGCCGAGCTGCTGGCGGACTGGTGGGCGGACAACACCGCCCCGGTGGAGGAGGACGCGGAGCAGTCGGAGGGCGCCGCGCCCCGGGCGGCCGGTTCCGACGGGACGGCGCAGGCCGGGCCCGGCGATGACGGCGACGGCCGCACGGCGGACGAGCTGGCCGATGGCGAAGACGAGGGGTCCTGGCGTGCGGGCCGCGCCGCGGACCGGCCGGGGGGGGGGGGGGGGGGGGGGGGGGGGGGGGGGGGGGCCCCCCCCCCCGGCGCCGCGCCGCCGCCGCCCCCCCCCCCCCCCCCCCCCCCCCCCCCCCCCCCCCCCCCCCGGCCCGCGGCCACGGCCCGGCGCCGGATGCTCCACCGCTGGTCGGGGACTTCGCCCCGGCTCGTCGTATGCGTCGCACCAACGGCTACCCGCCGGCGGACGCGGGGCCAATCCGCGAGCCTGACAGGCAGCGCGCCCACCCGGACCGCAGACAACCCGGGGCCCGGATGGCACGCTGACGTGACGAGCCGGACACCGCGCCGTACGCGCCGCCGTCCCCGGCCCGCTCGCCCCCACCCGTACGCGCCGCCGCTCTCCCGGCCCGCCTCGCCCCACCCGCGCCAGCCGGCGCCACCGCACACCACATCGTCCCCGGGCCCGACCCCGTGGCCCACACTCCCGCGGCACCCCCGCCCCCAAAGCGGTGCACGGCCCCCACCCACCCCATCGGCAACCTCGTGCAGAAGGGACCCACGACGGCCATGGCTGACCTCGATGCCACACCCACACCCACCACTGACCCCGCCACCCCATCGACCACCCCCGACACACCCACGGCGCTGACACCGGACGAAGTGGGGGCCATGTACGACCAGTCGGGCGATCTGATCGCCATGATGCTCGGCACGGCCGCCATCCACGTGGGCCTGTTTGTCCCGCACGACACGCCTCGCCGCTCCCCCTCCCTGATCGACCTCGCCGACCTGGCACAGGAGCGTCAGACCGACTTCCTCATCGACACCCTAGGCCCCGTCGCCGACTCCGACCTGCTCGACATCGGCTGTGGCACCGGCGGCCCCACGGTACGGCTGGCCGAACGCTCCGGTGGCCGAGTGACCGCGGTGACGGTTAGTCAGCAACAACTGCTCCACTGTCGGCAGCGGGCCCAGGACGCGGGGCTGGGCGAGCGGATCACCTTCGAGTACGGCAACGCCATGGACCTGGCCTACCCGGACGCCACCTTCGACGCCGCCTGGTCCATCGACTGCTTCGCGCACCTCTCCGACCGGCCGGCCGGCTTCCGCGAGGCACGCCGGGTGCTCCGCCCCGGCGGTCGCTTCCTGATGACCGAGTTCTGCGAGCGTGGCACGCCCCCGGCGGATCAGGCGGCGGCCTTCGCCCAACTCTGGGCCAGCCCGCCGCCCAAGCCGTTCCCCGACCTGCTCGCCGAGGTACACGAGGCCGGGTACGAGATCCTCCAGGTGCAGAACATGACGCCGAACATGGTGCTCTGTAGCGATTTCATGACCGTGCTGTACAACGACCGGCGCGCGGAGATCGAGGAACGGTTCGGCAAGGAGGCCACGGCCCAGACCGACGCCGTCATGGACCTCTACCGCGCCTTCTCGCGCGACCACCTGACGTACTACCTGCTGGTGCTCGGCACCCCTCAGGAGTGAGGCGGTCCCACCCGAGCGGGCCTGACGGGCTCGGGGCCGGCCGGGTCCGGGTGTGTCACCTACGACGACCCCGCCCGGCCGGTGTCTTATACACAAATGACGCGGCCCACCCTAAGCCGTGTGTTGATAGCGGGGGGGG
>NZ_JBEHZD010000289.1:0-9781 GCF_040240285.1 Streptomyces sp. HSW2009
GGGGGGGGGCGGGGGGGGGGGGGGGCGGGGGGGCGGCCGGGCCGGGGGGGGGGGGGGCGCCCCCCGCGCGGGGGGGGGGGGCCGGGGCCCCCCCCCGCGGCCGGGCCGGGCCGGGGCGGGGGCCGCGGGGGTCGGTCTTGGTCGGTTGATCCGCTGATCCGCGGTACGGGGCCCGTACGCGGTGCCGGGCCCCTGTGGCCCGCCGGCCCGGTGTCGCCGCCGGCCGGTGGGGCCGGCATCGGGCGGCCGGGGGCGGGTCTCAAGGGGCCCGTTGATCAAGTTGCTTAGGGCAACCATAGAAGAAGTTAGTTGCTACAGGCAAATGAAATCGAGGGCTGCGGAGTAAACACCCGACAAAGGCTCGCCCGGCCTCCGGTCAAGTCCGGAAAGCGCACGTCAAGGGCGCGGCAAGCCCGGGGGTGTGCGCGATTCCACAGGTTCGCTAGGGTCGGGGCCCATGGCGAACAACCCTGGCCCCGAGGGCAACTACGACCCGGCTGGCAGCACCCAGATGTTCCGCGCCTTTGTCGATGAGGGGGCACAGTCGCAGCCGCGCCAGCCCGCTGCGACCACCTCTTCCGGCGGTCCGCGCATCGGCTTGATCATCGGTGTGATCGTCGCGGTGGCGGTCGTCGCCGCGGTCGCCTGGCTCGCCCTGGCCTGACCCGCCCCCGACCACCCGCCCGAGCCCAACCAGGCGGCCCGTCGCGCCCGGCCCACCCGCCGAGCGCCTCGACGGGCCGCCGGATCGTTTCCGCGGCGAGTTATTCGGCTGGCCGGCGAGGGGTGGAGGTGGGGGCGCTGGTGGTGGCGCTGGCGCTCGCAGTGGGGCAGCGGCGGCGGGGGCTGGCCGCGGCCCGGCTCGACGACCTCCCGGTCATCGTCGGCGCGGAGAAGAGCGGGGCGCGAGAGAAAGAGGAGCGCCGCGCAAGGGGAAAGAGGAGTGCCGCGTCACGGGGAGAGGGGCGCCGCGTGAAAGGGGCGGGGAGTCCCGTGCGTGCCGCGGCCCCCGCCCGGTCTGTCCTGGCGCGGCAGCGTGGAGCGCGTGCGGCGGGGCCAGGGGGAAGGGCGGGGGCGCGGGGTGGTGTCGGTGGTGCCGTGGGGGCGGCTCAGTCGGCGATCAGGCCCTCGCGGAGCTGCGCGAGGGTGCGCGTCAGCAGCCGCGAGACATGCATCTGGGAGATGCCGACCTCTTCACCGATTTGCGATTGCGTCATATTGCCGAAGAAGCGAAGCATGATGATCTGACGCTCGCGCGGCGGCAGTTGGGCGAGCAGCGGCTTCAGCGACTCGCGGTACTCGACGCCTTCGAGCGCGGTGTCCTCGTACCCCAGGCGGTCGGCGAGCGAGCCGTCGGAGCCGTCGTCCTCGGGCGAGGGGGAGTCGAGCGAGCTCGCCGTGTACGCGTTGCCGACGGCGAGGCCGTCCACCACGTCCTCCTCCGAAACGCCCAGGCACGTGGCGAGTTCCGGAACGGTGGGGGAGCGGTCGAGCTTCTGCGAGAGCTCGTCGCTGGCCTTGGTCAGGGCGAGCCGCAGCTCCTGGAGCCGGCGCGGCACCCGCACCGACCAACTGGTGTCGCGGAAGAACCGCTTGATCTCGCCGACCACGGTGGGCATCGCGAACGTGGGGAACTCGACCCCGCGTTCACAGTCGAACCGATCGATCGCCTTGATCAGGCCGATGGTCCCGACCTGCACGATGTCTTCCATCGGCTCGTTGCGGCTGCGGAAGCGCGCCGCCGCGTACCGGACCAGGGGGAGGTTCAGCTCGATCAGCGTGTCACGTACGTACGTACGCTCCGAGCTGTCCTGGTCGAGTGCGGCGAGCCGCAGGAACAGGGAGCGGGAAAGGGTGCGGGTGTCGATGGCCTCGCCGTCGTCCAGCACGCGTGCTGCGTCAGTGGTGAGCACCTTCGAGCTGCCCAGATCTACGGACATGCCACCCCCTTTGAGGTCGCGGACGGTCGCGGTAGCGCTCGTGATGTAGGAACGCAACCTCCCCCTGAATACCGGAAGTACGGCCGCGTCAAACACCGCTCCAGCAGAATGTCACATGTCGGCAACACGCTGTAGCGCCATGTCGACATTACTGCCTGCGGGCCGTTCGTGGGGTCCCCTTGCGGAGTTACGACTCGATTCGATTTGCGGAGCGCAGTCGAGCAAAGCTGCGCGACAGCAGCCGTGAGACGTGCATCTGGGAGACGCCGAGCTCCGCGCTGATCTGGGACTGGGTCAGATTGCTGTAGTAGCGCAGCAGCAGGATGCGCTGTTCGCGCTCGGGGAGTTGGACCAGCAGGTGCCGTACGAGGTCGCGGTGTTCGACCCCGGCCAGGGCCGGGTCCTCGTAGCCGAGGCGGTCCAGCAGGCCGGGCAGTCCGTCGCCCTCCTGGGCGGCTTCGAGTGAGGTGGCGTGGTACGAGCGGCCGGCCTCGATGCAGGCCAGCACCTCGTCCTCGCCGATGCCCAGGTGCTGGGCGATCTCCGCGGTGGTGGGCGAGCGGCCGTGCAACACCGTCAGGTCCTCGGTCGCCCCGCTGACTTGCACCCACAGCTCGTGCAGCCGCCGGGGCACGTGCACGGTGCGTACGTTGTCCCGGAAGTAACGTTTGATCTCGCCGACCACGGTGGGCATCGCGAAGGTCGGGAACTGCACCCCGCGGTGCGGGTCGAAGCGGTCGATGGCGTTGATGAGCCCGATGGTGCCGACCTGGACGACGTCTTCCATCGGCTCGTTGCGGCTGCGGAAGCGGGCCGCCGCGTACCGCACCAGCGGCAGGTTGGCCTCGATCAGCGCGGTCCGTACCCGGGTGTGCTCCGGCGTCCCGGCCGTGAGCCCGGACAACTCGGCGAACAGCACCTGGGTGAGCGCCCGCGCATCCGCACTGCGCCGCTCCCGGGCGCTGACCCCGTCGGCCGGGCCGCCCGGCGCGGCGCCCGCCGTCTCGGGTGACGTCCCGTTTGCTGCTCCGTCTGCCGCCCCGAACGTCCTCGCGCCCGGCGTCGCGTCCGTCTTCGCGTCCGGCGTCGTGTCCGGGGGCCCGGCCGATGTCGCGTCTGACTGCGCGTCCGGCGCTCTGCCCGGCGCCCCGTCCGGTGCCTGGGCGGGGGCCGGCGGCGTCCTGGGCGGCGCTGTCGAGGGTGGCTGCGGGGTGGTCGCCTCGGGGGAGGGCGTGGGGTGCGGGGTGGCCGGTGGGTTTGCCGGCGGGTCGGTGGGCGGGGCGCTCGGCGAGTCGGTCGGCGGGGCGGTCGGCGGGTCGGTGGGTGGTCGGGCGGTGCGGCCCGTCCGGTCCGCGTGCTCGGTGCGTTCGGTCCGGTCCGTGCGCTCCGCGGGTTCCGTCCGTTCCGCTCGTTCGCTGGTGCCGCCCTGGGGCGGGGCTTTGGGTGCAGTACGGGCCGTCACGGTCACGCCACCCTTCACGTAGTCCCATCCCAAACATCCGGCAAAAGCGGTCATAGCATCACAAGACATGTCCACTGTGTGCAAGCACCGTATAGCGCCGTGTTGATGGGTGAGTTGGGGCGTGCTCTCCTTCGGTTGGCCGCGCCCGTACGGTCGACAGCCCCCCGCCGTACGGCAGGGGGCTGTGGATGACGGGGGGCGGCTGTGGACGGCCGCGGCGGTTCCGGCCTCAGAACTCGTAGTCGGCGATCACCCAGGTGGCGAATTCCCGCCACTGGGCGGCGACGGCCTGGTGGGCCGGGTGTTCGAGATAGCGGGTGAGTGCGTCCCGGTCGGCGACGGCCGAGTTGATGGCGAAGTCGTACGCGATGGGGCGCTCGGTGATGTTCCAGGCGCACTCCCAGAACGTCAACTCGGGAACGACCCCTTCCAGCTCCGCGAACGCCTTGGCGCCGGCGATGACGCGCTCCTCATCGCGCGTCACACCCTCGTTCAGCTTGAAAAGGACCAGATGACGGATCACGGTGGCTGCCCTTCGTGCGGATGGCTCAGGTGCGCGGCGGTGGGTGTGGGCAGCCCTGCCGGTGGTCGGTCAGTTGACCAGCTCGGTCATGAACTCGCCGATGCCCTTGGCCGCATCCGAAATGCCCTCGAACCCTACCTGCACCAGCTCAGCGGCCCGGGCCGGGGAGTTGATGATCGTGTACAGCACGAAGACGACGAGTATGTAGGTGGCGATTTTTCTCGCTTGTGCCATGCCGTCCGCCTCCCCTGCGTCGCTGTGGGCCCGCGTGAGTCTATCCACAGGCATGCGCTGTTCGAGTGACTAGTGCGATCGTTCATGAGCTCTTCAGCGTCGTGGAGGTCGAGAAATCTCCGGCGAAAACCCCTCGAAATCCGATCGAAAGCCCGCTGCGACGGGACGCGGCCGGCGCCCGGGCCCCCGGGCGGTGGCCGTGGGTGACGGCGTGTCGGGGATTTCGCGGTTCGCGCGCCGTATCCGGCCGGTCGCCCTAGGGTGAGGAGGCGGCTGCGGGCCGGGCGCCGCACCGCCCGTCGGCCCGTACGGGAACTCCAGACGGCCCCGCGGTCGCGGCGGCGGGACGGCACGGCAGACAGCAAAGACAACACCGGCAGTGTGAGCACGACAAGCGCTGCGAGTACGACAAGCACGGCAGACACGAGAAGCACCACAGGCACCACAAACGGGCCCGAGCAGCACCAGCACAGCACCACAAGCAGCGGAGACGGACGCGGGATTTCGGAGTCGGCCCATGGCATTTCAGCTTCCGCCCGAGGTGGCGTACTTCGTCGACCGTGACGCGGAGCAGGCGTCCGCGCTGCTCGCCGTCGCGCAGGGCACCGGCCAGGACCGGCCGGTGTGCATCGCGCTCAGCGGTCTCGGCGGGGCCGGCAAGACGGAGCTCGCCTTCCGGCTCGCGCGCCGGCTGCGGGCCGACTGCCCGGACGGCGTGCGCTACCTCGACCTGGACGACCTGCGGCACGACGGGGGCGTCGACACCGTGGACGCGCTCGGCGAGCTGCTGCGCGGCCTCGGGGTCGGCAGCGACTGGCTGGCCCCCGGCCTCAAGGCCAGGCACCGGCAGTACTGGGAGCGCACCCAGGACAAGCGGCTGGTCGTCATCGTCGACAACGCGCGGTACGCGGCCGAGGTGCTGCCGCTGCTGCCGGCGTCCGGGCGGAGCGTGGCGATCGTCGCCAGCCACGGGCCGCTGTACGACCTGCCGGGCGAGTCGGCCGTCGAACTGCCGCTGCCGCCGCTGCCCGATCCGTACGGGTTCGAGCTGCTGCGCCGCCTGGTGCACGACGACGCACGGCTGGACGCCGCGCCCGCGGCCGCGCTCGGCGTCGTACGGCTGTGCTCCGGGCTGCCGGCCGCGCTGCGGGTGGCCGGGCCGTGGATTCGACGGCACCGCAGACGCCCGCTGGCCCGGCTGCTCACCGAACTCACCGTCGAACTGCACCAGAAGGGTTTACCCGTGGTCGAAGCGGTATGGGACGCGGCCTATCGCGGGCTGAGCCAGGACGGTTCCCGGCTCTACCGGCTGCTGGCCGACGTGCCGGGGCCGACCTTCACGCCGGCCGCGGCGACCGCGCTGCTCGGCGCGGGGCCGGGGGCGGCCGATGACGCGCTGGACGAGTTGGAGAACGCCGGGCTGCTCGACGTACGGGGGCTGGCCGCCGACGGCAGCGGCGGCCTGCGGCTGCCCGGGTTGCTGCGCGGGCACGCCCGTCGGCGGGCGGACGAGGACGGCGAGGAGGGGGTGCGCGCGGCGGCCGTGGCGCGCATCGTGCGGTGGTACGCGCGACAGGCCCAGCGCGCCGACGCGCTCACCGCCGGGGCCAGGATGACCTGGGCCGATCCGGTGCCCGCCGAGCCGGACGCGCCCGATGTGCCGTTCGCCGACGCGGGGGCCGCGGCGCGCTGGCTTGAGACGGAACGGCACGCGCTGTACGCGGCGGTCGCCCTCGCCCACCGGCACGGTCTCGACACCGAGGCGTGGACGCTGTGCGAACCGCTGTGGACGCACTTCCTGGACCACCGGCACTACGCGGACGTGGTGCCGGCCTTCCGGACCGGCCTGGAGTCCGCACTGCGCGCCGAGCACCTGCCGGCCGCGATCCGGATGCGCTGCCAACTCGCCCGCCCGCTGTGGGAGCAGCGCGACTTCGCGGCGGCCGGGCGGGAGCTCGACCACGCGCAGCGGGCGCTCGGGCTGCTGGGCGGGACGGAGAAGGAGCGCAAGTTGGGCGCGTCGGTGGCCGAGTTCCGCGGCATGTTGCGCTCGGCGTCCGGCGACTGGGCGGGCGCCGCCGAGGACTTCGCGGCGTCCCGCGCGGTGCACGAGGCGATCGAGAACGCGTACGGCGTGCTGCTCCAGAGCTACCGGCTCGGCGAGGCCAAGGCGGAGCTGGGCGAACTGGCCGAGGCGGCCGAGCTGCTGACGCTGGCCCTGGCCGGCTTCCAGGAGCCGGGGCGCCGGCGGCTGCGGATGGTCGGGCGGACCAGCTTCGCGCTCGGCCGGGTGCAGCAGGCGCTCGGCCGGCCGGCGCAGGCCGCTGAGCTGTACGCGGCGGCGCTGGCCAGCGCCCGCGAGCGCGGCGCCGAGCAGGACGAGGTACGGGCCCTGGACGCGCTCGCCGAACTGGCCGAGGCCGCGGGGGACGCGGCCGGCGCGGCGGAGCACCGCACGGCGGCCCGAACGATCCGGCAGCGCAACGGGGTCGTGGCGTGAGGACAGTCGTGGTGTAAGGACAGTCGTGGTGTAAGGACAGTCGTGGTGTAAGGGCAGCCGTGGTGTAAGGACAGCGGGCCGCGCCGGACGGCCAGGGGTGCCAGCAGGTCGGAGCCGGTCGCCGCGGGTCTCAGAAGGTCTGGGCCGCCTCGTCGGGGGTGGCCGGCTGGAGTTGGGCGATGAAGGTGTGGCCCCCGATGACGCACGCGAGGGTGGCGGGCGTGGGGTGGCCGGCGGCGAGCCAGGCGTGGACGGCGCACAGCGCGGCGGCCGGGTCGGCGACGGCGACGCGCCCGCCGGTGCGGCGCGGCGAGAGGCGCACCGCCAGCAGGTGTCCGGTGTCGGTGCGCACCACGCACCGGCTGGCGGAGAGCACGACGGCCGCGGTGCGTGCCCACGGGTAGTCGGCGAGCGCGTGCTCGGTCCAGCCGGCCGCGGTCCAGGCCACGCCGTGCGCGACGGCGGCTGGTCGTACGCCGCCGGCGGGCGCGTTCGTGCTGGTGGGGGCGGACGCGCCGGCGGGGCTGGCCGGGCTGGCCGGGTTGATCGTGCTCGCCGGGGCGGCCGGGGTGTGGCGCCGGTAGAGCAGGGCGGCGCTCTGGTTCTGCGGTTCGGAC
This sequence comes from Streptomyces sp. HSW2009, assembly GCF_040240285.1. Taxonomy (NCBI): domain Bacteria; kingdom Bacillati; phylum Actinomycetota; class Actinomycetes; order Kitasatosporales; family Streptomycetaceae; genus Streptomyces; species Streptomyces sp. HSW2009. The sequence continues at coordinate 7,277 of NZ_JBEHZD010000289.1, forward strand.
GCCAGGTCGTGCTCGGCCGCGAGGAAGTGGCCGTGCTGGTTGCCGTCGGCCGGGTAGCGCTCGATGCGTACCTGCTGGCCTTCGATGTGGGCGCGGACGGCGAACGCGGCGGGGGGGCGGGCGGGCGGCCGGGGTTCGGGCAGCACGCGGGCGGTGGCGGGGGCGGCCCGGGGCGCGAGCCGCAGCACCTCGTAGAGCTCCTCCCGCAGCCGTTCCAGGGACCTGCCCTGTTCGGCGAAGGCGGCGGCGGCCACCGCGCGGGCCGTGCCCGGCCGGTGTCCGGCGCGCGCCGCCGCGACGGCGCGGGCGACCTCGTCGGTGCTGCCGTCCGGCTCGGGCAGCGGCGCGAGGCGGGGGCTGCGGGCGAGCAGGTGGGCGATCGGGCTGTCCGGGATGAGCTCGTCGCCACCGTCGTACGCGGCGATCACCGGCCGGTCGAGCGCCGCGCCGTACAGGGCCGTCGAGCCGTGGTCGGTGACGATCGCGTCGGCGGCGACGAGCAGTGCGGCCCACTCCTCGTACGGCCTGGCCAGGACGGCACCGGTGGCGAGCGCGGGGGCGAAGCGCTCGGTGAGGTTCAAGTGGCCCTGTTTGCTGTGCTCGTTGGGGTGGACGATCAGGGCGAGTTGGTACGCGTCGTAGGGGAGTCCGGCGGCGAGCACGGCCGGCAGGGTGGGGCGCCGGTGGAGGAGTGATTCCCGGCCCCAGGTGGAGGCGAGGACGATGAGGGTGCGGGTGCCGGTGCCGAGTGCGGCGCGGTAGCGGTCGCGGTGCGAGCGGGAGGCGAGGACGCGCTCCAGCGTCGGATCGCCGACGACCTTGGCCCGGGCGGCGGCCCGCGGGCTGCGCGCGGCGAGTTGGGCGACCTGGTCGGGGTGGGCGAGCGCGTGCAGGGTGACCAGGGCGCGGTCACCGGCGAGGAGGTACGCGGGGTCGAGTCCGGACGCGGAGTCCGCCGAGCCCTCGTCGCGCACCGTCTTGCCGAAGCCGGCGCCGTGCGGGAGCAGGACCCGGGCGCCGTGCAGGAGCCGGAGTTCGCCCTTGGGGCTGGCGGCCACGATCAGGTCGAAGGCGCGGCCGAGTGCCTCGTCCCAGGGGAGGGTGTGGGCGCCGGCCTGGTCGACGGCGGCGAGGGCGTCGATGCCGAAGTCCGAACCCGGCATGAGGGTGAAGAGCCGGTCGATGCGGCTGTCGCCGGCGAAGACCGGGAGGACGTCAAGGAGTCGGTGCAGGGCCGTCGCCGACCGCGCCACGAACAACACCTGGGCCTCGCCCGTCGCCCGTCGCCCGTCGCCCGTCGCCCGTCGCCCGTCGCCCGTCGCCCGTCGCCCGTCGCCCGTCGCCCGTCATTTTCAGTCTCCGGCATTCTAGTGCGGGCTCTTTTCGTGGGGGCGGAAAAGCAAATCTTCGGGCGGAATTCACGGTGCTGGGGTGCGGTGTCAGATCGTACCCGGCAGGGGGAAATAGCGGTTGATTACGGCCGGTCGTACGCCGGGACAATGGGCCGGGCAATGCGGGGCAATTGTCGGGGAACTCCGCGGGGTTGTGGCGTCGGTCAAGATGTCTTCCATGAGCGAATGGAGCATCGCACTGATCGCGGCGGGTTCGGCGCTGGCGGGCAGCCTGGCCACGGGGTGGTTCACGCGCAGCGCGGGGGCGCGGCAGGCGGAGGCGGCGCGGCACGCGGGGGACCGGCAGGCCGATGCGCTGCTCGACACGGTCCGCATGACGCTGCTCGACCAGCGGGCGGTACGACTGCTCGACCTGCGCCGACAGACCTACGTACGGTTCCTCGAAGCAGCCGAAACCAGCGCATTGGTGCGGCGTACGGGGGAGCGGGAAGCGGGGGAACGGGCGGCGCTCCAGCGGGCGTTCGGGGCCGTGCGGCTTGAGGGGCCGGACGCGGTGGTGGACGCCGCGCGCGAAGTGGTCGGCCTGGTGCGCCGCGAGGGCTCGCCGGACGAACTCGACCGGGCCCGGCAGCGCTTCATCGCCGAGTGCCGCACGGCCCTGGACCACTCCGCACGCCGGGACGAGCCGACGCCTTGAGGTGTGCCGGCGCTTTCCGGGCGAGATCGGAACCATCAAGTCCGGGTGAAGTGTGTGGAGTTGGCGTGACCGAAGTGGTGTCGCTGCCGGCCGGTGGCCCGTAGGGTCGTACCGCCGTCGGGCCGTGGTTCCCGGGGGTCGCGGTGCGCGTGCCGGGCCTGGTGCGCGGCCGTGTGCGACCCTCCGGGGCGCCCGGGCGGCGCGCGGACGGGTCGGCCGCGGTGTGCGGGGCTTCGCCCCGGCCGGGGGGGCGGCGCGGGGGCGCCGGCCGGTGACGTCAGCGGCCGTGGCAGCGGCTCAGTTCCTGGGGGGAATGCGATGGTGAGGGACCGGCGGGATGGGGCCGGACACGAGGGGGAGCCTGCGGACGAGGCGGGGGGGGGGGGGGCCCCCCCCCCCCCCCCCCCCCCCCGCCCCCCCCCCCCCCCCCCCCGCGCCCCCCCCCCCCCCCCCCCC
>NZ_JBEHZD010000029.1:0-30076 GCF_040240285.1 Streptomyces sp. HSW2009
CCGGGGCCGGCCCGGCCCCCGCCCGGGGGGGGGCGGCGCGGGGGGCGGGCGCGGGGGGGCGGGGCGGCCCCGGCCGGTGGGTCGTTCGGCCCGGCGGGAGCCGGCAGCGAGGCGGCCGACCGCACGGCCCCCGCGGCCCGATCGTCCCCGAGCGGCCCACCGGGCCCGGGCAACACGCCCCGCCCCGCCGAACCCCCGTACTCCGCGGCACTGCCGTACCCGGCCGAACCACCCCGCCCGGCCGCCGCGCCGTACTCCGCCGCATCCCCGCGCCCCGTCGAGCCTTCGTACGCCGCTGAATCCCCGTACTCCGTCGAGCCTTCGTACTTCGCTGAATCCCCGCGCTCCGCCGCACCGGCGTACTCCGTCGCGCCGGCCTCCCCTGACCGGTGGCCGTACGGGGCGTCGGGCTGATCGCCGGCCGGCGCGTCGCCCTGCCGCGCGGAGCGGGCGGGCTGCTCGTCCGCGGGGCGAGTACCGCCACCGTTCCCGTCGCCGCTCCCGCCACCGACCTCAGCCCCCGTACGCGATGCCTCCCGCGCCTCCGGCGACTCGCCCGGCTCCTGCGACTCGTGCGACTCGTGCAATTCCTGCGACGGTCGAGGTCGCCGGGGCTGATCAGGCTGTTGGGCCCAAGGGGTTCGGCTGGCCAGGCGGGACCACGGGGTGCTGCATGCGTGGGTTGCGGCGCGGAGCCAGGCGCGCTCCGCGGCCTGGCCGAGTGCGACGGCGCCCGCCGCGTCGGCGAGCCGGTCCTCGAAGTCCTCGCAGGCGCGTGCGCTCAGCCCGGTCGGGCCGTCGGTGAGGAACACGGGGCGCAGTTGGAGCGTGGCCGCGTCCAGGTCGGCGGTGAGCCGGCGGTCGGCCGCCACGCGTTCGGCCGTGAACTGCTCCAGCGTCTCGCGCAGTTCGCCGACGCCCGCGCCGGTCAGCGCGGACAGGGCGAGCACGGTCGCCCCGGGGTCGCCGTGTTCGCCGAGCGCGAGCCCGTCCTCGTCCAGCAGCCGCCGCAGGTCGTCCAGTACCTGATCGGTGGCGTCGCCCGGCAGCCTGTCGATCTGGTTCAACGCGATGACCAGCACTTCCGCGTACCCGGCGAGCGGGCGCAGATACCGCTCGTGCAGTACCGCATCGGCGTACTTCTCCGGGTCGACCACCCACACCATGACGTCCACGAGCCCGAGCAGCCGCTCCACCCGGGCCCGGTGACCTGCGCTGACCGAGTCGTGGTCGGGCAGGTCGAGCAGGACGAGACCGGCGAGGTCCGGATCGTCGGTCTCGGCCGGCCGGAACCGGTCGGCCGGGTCGATGCCGAGCCGGTCGAGCAGCCCGTCGGCCCGCTCACTCCAGGCGCACGCCAACGGCGCACAGGTGGTCGGCCGCTCCGTACCGGCCGCCGCGAGCTCCGCCCCCACCAAGGCGTTGAACAGCGTGGACTTCCCGCTGCCGGTCGAACCCGCCAGCGCGACCACGGTGTGCCCGCGGGCGTACCGGTCCCGCGCCGCCGCCTCGTCCAGCACCTTTTCGGCGCCGGCCAGCGTCGCCCCCGGCACGCGCGTCCGAGAAATCGCCACGACCTCCCGCAGCGCCACGAGCCGCCGCCGCAGCACCGCCTCCACCAGCCCGCCGCCTCCCCCGGAGGCCCGCCCCTGCTCCTGCCCGTACCGCTGCCCGTGCTCCGGCCCGTAGGCGTACCCGTACCGGCGTCCCTGCGCGGGCCCGCGCGCGTGCGAGGGGTGCGGGAGGGGGCCGTCGTGCCCACCGCCCCCGCCCCTGCCCTCTGCCTCGGGTTGCACCACGGCCCGGGCCAGGGCGTACGCGTCGGACTCCAGCGCCGCTCCAGCTCCGGGCAGCCCGGGCCCGGCCGACGCCACGTCGCCCTCGGCAGCGGCGGGGGCAGCAACGGGGACGGGGCCAGAGCCGGGTCCGGAGACAGGGGCGGGTTCGGGCTCGGGGTCGGGGGCAGGGCCAGAAGCAGTGGAAGGGACAGGTTCGAGGCCGGAGTCAAGGGCGGTGTCGGTGTCGGTATCGGTGGGGGAGTCGGTTGCCGGCTGGTGGGGCGCCGCGGCGGGTGTCCCGCCGTCGTCCGGCCCCGTCGCGGGGGCGCGGTCGCCGGACAGCTCCGGGCCGGGCTCGGTGGTCGTCACCTCGGTCACCTCTCTGTTCGCTCCGCTGCGTGCCGCATGAGGGGCGACGCGGCCGAGGGGGGATGTTCCTTCCACAGCAGCGACAGCGCGGCGATCAACTCGGCCTGCCGCTCCGGTGCGACGTCGAGCGCGACCAACGGGGCGAGCAGCCGTTCCCGTTCCGTGTCCACCACGCGCCGCACGCACTCTGCGAGCAACTGGTCGCCGACCTCCCGCACCCGCAGTGCCCCGGACGCACCCAATGCCTCCGTGAGCCCTTCATCGGCGGCGCGCGCCCCCTCGCCACCGAGCAGCGCCATGGCGAGCAGCGCCGCGACCGCATCCGGATCGGGCGGCTCCGGCTGGTCGGTGGTGGCCGCAGCCGCCTCGGCCAACTCCTCAAGGCACCGCCGCCAGCGCCGTACCGACACCCCGACCCGGCCCGCGACCTCCGCCGCGTCCGCCGGTACGAGCACCGCATCGGCCGGCACCCGCGCCAGCTCGCCCGGCGCGGCAGCCGTACCGCCCGGCGCGCCAGCCACCCCGTCCGCCCCTCGGGCCACCCCGCCCCGAACCGCGGCGCCGGCCGCTGGCTCCTGCCGCTCCACCGCGCTGACCTGCGCGTCAGCCGCGCCCATGACACAGCTCAGCAGGGTGCCGAGGGAGGTGGTCAGCGCCCCGACGAGCACATGGTGGCTGCGCGTGGGGTGGTAGGCGATGGCCCGGCCGCGGCCACTGTCGTACGGCGGGCACCGCCAGTGCGTCAGCGCGTCCCCGGCCAGCGGCGCCCCCTGCGCGATCTCCCGCAGCGCCCGCCGCTCCGCCCCCGCGTACGCCTCCGTCACGCGCCGGGTCAGCCGGGTGGCGGCGGCGTGCTGTGCGGCGGCGGCTGCGGCCAGCGCCGGAACCTGGATCCGCAGCGCGGCGACGGCCCCGTACGCCGTGCGCGCCGCGGACGTGGCCCGGGTCACCGGGTCCTCGGCGCGCCGCGCCAGCCACTCGCGCAGCCCGGCCACGGCCGTCGCGGGAAGCAGCCCGCTGCCGCCGGCGACGGACTCCGGCAGTTCGGGAATGGTGAACCGCGGCACGCACCCGAGCCCCGCCTCGTCCAACAGCGCGGCGTACGCGCCGGCCACCTCGGCCGCCACCTGGTGCGGCACCCGGTCGAGCACCGTGACCAGCGTGACGTCGTACTCCTTGGCGGTACGGAGCAGATGCCAGGGCACCGCGTCCGCGTACCGCGTCGCGGTCGTGACCAGCACCCAGATGTCGGCCGCGCAGATCAGCCGGGCGGCCAGCTCGCGGTTCTCAACGACCAGGGAATCGATGTCCGGCGCGTCGAGCAGCGCGAGCCCCCGCGGCAGCGCCGGGTCCACGTCGATCCGCACCGAGTCCACCAGCGCGTCGTACGCCTCATCGGCCTCCGCTCCACAGCCCCCGCCCCGCTCCGCCCCACGCAGCTCGCCGACCCCGCCCAGCTCATCCGCCCCGCTGAACTCGTCGTACTCCGCCACGCCGCGCCCGCCGTAGCCGTCCCACCCGTCATGCGTGCCGAGTGCGCCGTACGCGTCGTGCGGCCCGATGGCGTCGTGGCCGCCCCGGCGACCTGAGGCGTCGCGCCCGGCGTAGGGGTCGGCCCCGAGCCCGCCGGCGGCGCTCGCGTACGGTGCCCGCCCGGGCCCCGCCTGCCGCTCCTGGGAGGGCATCCACACCCGGCTCAGGTGGGGGAGTACCCGCCGGTCAGCGAACCAGTGGCGGTCGTCCGGATGGCAGACCAGGACCGGCGTACGCGTCGTGGGCCGCAGCACCCCGGCCTCGCTGACCCGCCGCCCGACGAGGGAGTTGACCAGCGTCGACTTGCCGGCCCCGGTGGAGCCGCCGACCACCGCGAGCAGTGGCGCTTCGGGGGCCCGCAGCCGGGGCAGCACGTAGTCATCGAGCTGAGCGAGGAGTTCGGCGCGGCTGCGCCGGGCGCGGGCCACGCCGGGGAGCGGGAGCGGGAAGCGTGTGGCGTCAACACGATCACGCAGTGCGGACAGCGCGTCGAGCAGTCGGGGCCGTACGTCCAAGGTCGCCACATGGGAACAATGCCCAATTTTGCTTAGCTTTTGAAGCGTATAGCCCCGTCTGTTCTCCGATGAGACCCGCCCGGATCACCGCAGAAGGGGCGCAGGGGGCGCTCGGGGCCTGAGTCGCAGGCATAACGAGTGCACAACACCCGCTCTCTGATCCGTGAAAACCCGTGCAGGATTCGCACCTGCCTGCGATTATCGGCATCGCTTCACGGAACCTCCACATCGTGCCACGGAGGTGAAGCAACCGGGACGAGGCGTAAGGAGCCCTATCCTTGTCCCGGCAACGGCACGGTTCCGCCCCGCTAGGCCACCAGCGCAACGGCCAAGGGTCGGAACGCACCACCTGGGGCTCACCGGCCGTCCGCGGCCACCACCGGCCCCCGTAGCTCAGTGGATAGAGCAGGTGCCTTCTAAGCACTTGGCCGCAGGTTCGAGTCCTGCCGGGGGCGCCATCGCCGGCCACCCGCAAGGGTTGCGTCGTTGCAGGTCAGGCTGTACCTGCTCGCTGCTCGCCCGTGCCGCCGGGCCCGCCGTTTCGGGAAACGGCCTCGGTCGCGGTTCGCCCGTACCGGATGCCTCGTACCAGATTCTCTGTGGCGAATGCCTCGTGCCGGCCGCCGGCGGTTCGCCCGTCCCCGGGCCCGCGAGGTTCGCTCCGTCCCGTACCCCGGCGGGTCAGCGATCCGCGGGCGGTTCGGCAGGGGGGAAATCAGCGCCGAGGGTGACCTCTCGCCAGTCGTCGAAGACGGTCCTGAGGGAGTCGAGCTTGGCGGTGGCGATGCCGTACGCGACCTTGCCCAGCAGCAGCCGTAGCGGTGGCCGCTCGGCCGTCACGGCGTCGATGACGGCGCGGGCGGCGCGTACCGGGTCGCCGGGTTGGTGGCCGTAGCTGGCCAGCGTGCTGGCGCGGCGAGCGCCCGCCGTGGCCGCGTAGTCCTCGATGGCGGTGGCGGACTGGCGCATGGAGGACCCGGCCCAGTTGGTACGGAACGCGGCGGGCTCCACGATCGTCACCCCGATGCCCAGCGGGGCGACTTCGGCGGCCAGCGACTCGGAAAGGCCCTCCACGGCGAACTTGGTCGCGTGGTAGTAGCCGGTGGCGCCGAAGCCGGCCAGCCCGCCGATGGAGGAGACGTTCACGATGTGGCCGGCGCGGCGGGCGCGCATCCCGGGCAGGACGGCCCTGACGGTGTCGACCAGGCCGAAGACATTGGTGTCGAACAGGGCGCGCACTTCCTCGTCCACGCCCTCCTCGATGGCGGCGAGGTAGCCGTAGCCGGCGTTGTTGACCAGGACGTCGATCCTCCCGAAGACGGCCTGCGCCCGGGCGACCGCCGCCGCGATCTGCTGGGGATCGGTGACGTCGAGCGGCAGTGGGAGGGCGCGCCCCTCGTGCCCGCGGACCACGTCGGCGACCGTGCCGGGGTCGCGGGCGGTGACCACGGCCCGCCAGCCGCGCTCCAGCACGGCGCCGGCCAGTGCCCGACCGAGACCGGAGGAGCAGCCGGTGATGAACCAGACCGGTGTGTCAGGCATGTCAGGTGTGTCAGGTGTGTCAGGGGAGGCCATGTGGGATGTGCCCTTCGTGCGGGGTGGCTTGGGGTGGGGATTCTTGGGGTGGGGTGGCTTGGTGTGAGGCGTCTTGGTGTCGGGTGCCTTGGGGTGGGTTGTCATGAGGCGAGGTGCCTTGGGGTGGGTTGTGTTCGTGTGAGGTGGCGTGGGGCGGGATGGCCTGGCGCGCGGTGCTTCGTACGAGGTGTCGTCGGGTGGGGTGCCTGGGGGTGGGTTGTTTTTGGAGTGGGGCGCCTTGGGGCGGAGGGGAAAGGGGGATGGGAGTGGTGGGCGAGGTGGGAGTGTGGGGCGCCGAGCAGGGGCAGGGGCTGTGCGGCTGCGGTGCCGGGTGCGGCCCGGTAGACCACGAGGTGTTGGCCGGGGGCGCTGTTGACGGCGAAGGTCTCGAAGCCCAACACGAGTTCACCCACCAGCGGATGGCGGAACCGTTTCGTCGCTGCCGTCTTCGCCCGTGCCTCGTGGCGCGCCCAGCTCTGCGCGAAGTCGGCGCTGCGCACCGAAAGTTCGCCCACCAGCTCCTGGGGCCGCTGGCTGCACCACCGCGCGCCGGGCCCGCAGAAAGTCACTGAGCCGTTTCGTGTGCATGACCACCAACGTAGGCGCGGTCGGCGCACGGAGGGTGGCCCTGTCACACCCACCCTCTCGGCCCGGCATCGCTCTGGCCGGCGGCGGGGCGCTGCCGGCCGAGCGCGGCGCCGGGCTGTCCGCGGCCGGGCTTGCCGGAGCGGCCGAGCGGCGAGGCGTGGCCGCGGGTGGGCGCCGGCGAAGAGCGAACAGAAATGGCCTGACCTGCACCAACGCGGCCACGCCGAAGAGAGCGACGGCGGCGCCCCCGGCGGGGCGCCAGGCAAACGGGAACGATTCAGCACGGTGGCATGCGGCGGCACAGATCGCTGTCGAAACCACCGTGCGCATCTAAGGCATGGCCCAGGTAAGCCAGAGTCGTTTACGAATAGCCCTGGGGGTTGGGGCGCATAGAGGCTTGTCGTAGCAACCTGCGTCGAGGCAGCGGGCGACACGGGCAACAGGCGCTTCCTTGCTCCGGTTAGTCCCTACCACATCCGGTTTCGCGACACGGAGGAAGGGGGCGGAGCTTCGATTGCCGAAGGCGACGGTGGGCCGGAACATGGTACTCGCCCCAGCCCGCCGTTAGCGGGCCGGTACTCGTCAGGGGACGATAGCGTGGAAGGGCTGGCCGCTGGCCTTCTTGTCGTTGCCGGTGATGACCTGGAAGGTGTGGTCGGTGGCGGAGGTGCTGGTCGTGGTCACAAAGATCTCGCCATCCCAGTTCGCCGAGCGGTTGAGCGTGGCGATCGGGACCGCACGGTCCAAGCGAACATTCTCGCTGACCGTGATGCGGTATTCCCCGCTGCCCACCTTCTTGACCTCGGTGACGTTCTGGGAACGAACGACCGTGCCATCCGCATTCACCGCGGCGGTGACCTGGGCGTAGGGGGCGATGGCTGCGTCGGCCATGACAGTGCTCCCCATGAGTTGCGGTCCGCACCAGATGCGGAACCAGATCCGGATTTACGGAAGCAACTTGAGGGAATTGTATCTCTCAGCTCGCTTTCATCCGATCGTATGCATTTCGCCCCGTAGGGGGCTATCGGGAAGAGCGGGGTGATAGGCGACCTCGGCAGTAGCGGGCGATGGGACGGTCAATCACGGAAGGACCTTTGCCCGTCTCGCCCCCAGGTGGGGACCACGAAACCGCAGCCCCCTCAGGTAACCAGTGGCGTCGTTCCACCACCCGCAGTGGTGCGAGGTTCCTGTGGTCGGCAATGCGGCGGCCTATCACTCCAGCGAGCGGATACTTGTCCGCAGAGTGGGGGTGAGTCGCAGTCCGCGTGGGGCGCGGACGATGCCGAGCGCGGGGCGGACCCGGGGGCCGGGGGCGCTGTCAGGTGCCAGCGGGTGATGGTGGCGAGGGCGAGGGTGGCTTCGGTGATGGCGTAGTTTGCGCCGATGCATTTGAGGGCGCCGGCGCCGAAGGGCATCAGGGCGCTTCGCTGGGTGCGGGGGGTGTTGGTGTTCTTCCATCGGTCGGGGACGAACCGGTCGGGGTCGGGGTAGAGGTCGGACCGGTGGTGGGTGAGGTAGGGGCTGTAGGCAGTGGTGGGTGGCGCCGGCGGGGATGGTGTGGCCTGCGAGTTCGGTGGCGTGGGTGGTGACACGGGTGGCGAGGTAGCCGGGCGAGTACAGGCGCAGGGTTTCGGTGATGATGGGGCCGGTGAGCTCCAGACGGGGCAGGTCTTCGAAGGTGGCGGGGCTGCCCGCCAGGACGTGGTCGGTTTCGTTTTGAAGCGCTGCTTGGGTGTCGGGGTGGGGGGTGGTGGGGTGGTGGGCGATGAGATGCAGGGCCCAGGACAGGAGGCTGGCGGTGGCATCCGTGCCGCCCAGGGCGAAGGACATGATCTGGTCGGTGAGTTCGGAGTCGGTTAGGCCGTCGTCCTCGGTGGCGGAAGCGGTGAGCAGCGCGGAGAGTAGGTCGCTGTGGTCGGTGCCGGTGGAGCGGTAGCCGGTGACGGCGCGGCCGACGGTGCGGCGCAGGCGGATGCAGGCTTTGCGGTAGCGGTGGTTGCCCAGGGTGGGCAGTGCGTCCAGTGGGGGGCATGAACATCCGCCGGTAGAAGCCTGTTTGGCAGGCGTGTAGGTCGTCGATCATGTCCTCCAGTGCCGCTCCGGTGATTCGGGCGCCGGCGATGGTGGTGGCGATCAGGCTTCGCGTGGCGATGGATCGCATGTCGGCGAAGATGCCGACGGGGCGGCCTCTCGACGGCCGGGCCGACCTCTCCCACCCCTACTTCAAGCGGCGCACGGTCTCGATCTCGTCGAGAGCACGGCGGTCGTCGCTCTTCCGGGACGCGGCTGGTGGGTGGGGGTATCAGTCCGACCGCCCCGGTCGTGAAAGTCTTGCCCATGAGCGGACCAGACGCGCATCCGGCCCCATCGGGTGACGGAAAGGGCGCAGTGGGTCGACCTCGGCCCAGGGAGTGAGTGCGGCAGCCGGGTCGCCGCGTTCGGGGAGCCAGGTGGCAAGCCGCCGCCAGACCTCGCCGGCATGGGCCGGGCGGTCGTTCGGTGCCTTGGAGAGGAGCTCGAGCACGAGGGTTTCCAGGTCCGAGGGGATGTTGGGACGCAGGTCGCTCAGAGGGCTCGGCGGGTGGTCGAGGATCAGGCCGGGGAGCATGAGTTCCGAGCGGTGCTCGAAGACGGGTTCGCCGGCGAGCATCTTGTGGAGTAGGCAGCCGAGCGCGTACAGGTCGGTGCGGTGGTCGACCGGTTTGCCCAGGATCTGTTCGGGTGCCATGCATTCCAGGCTGCCCGGCCGCTCGCCCGTGGTGGTCAGCTTGGCGGTGCCGGGTTCCAGGAAAGCGGCGACGCCGAAGTCGAGGACCTTGACCACGCCGTCGGTGCGGATGATGACGTTGCGGCCCTTGAGGTCGCGGTGGACCACGTCGCGAGCGTGTACGGAGCCGAGGACGGAGGCGATCTGCACCCCAACCGAAGCGGCTTCCTCGATACTCAGTCGCTCCTGCTCGGCGATTCGGTCCTCAAGGTCGATGCCGGTCACGTACTGCATGACCAGAAATCGTGTGCCGCGTTCCTCGCCGAGGTCGTAGACGGTCGCGATGCCCGTGTGGTCGAGGCGCGCGGCGGCGCGGGCCTCGCGTCGGAAGCGTTCGGCGTCCCGGGCGCGCTGGTCCTGAGTCAGGCCAGGGAGTGTGTTCAGGGTCTTGAGCGCGACGTCGCGGCCGAGGTGTTCGTCGTGGGCGAGCCAGACGACCCCCATGCCGCCGGAGCCGATCTCCCGTTTGATCCGGTAGCGCTTGGCGATCACAGGTCCGATGTCCATAGTGCGGGGCGACTCCGTCCGCGTCCGTCTTCGAGGCTCGGCGCGCCTGCCCGGGTGAGCGCGTCGGACAGAGTGTGGCATGAGCGCGTCGTTCCGTGAACTAGCATCCTCGCAACCAATATTCATTGACTAAGTTCACAGTCGCATGTTGTGATGTGCAACGTGCGATCAAGGGGAGTGTGGCGCACCGCGGTCGGCGGGTGGCTACCGTTGCTCCGTACCGCCTCGGGAACAAGTGGGGAACACGTGGACGTCTTCAAGGTGCACCAGCGGCTCATCCGGGACTACAAGGAGTACACATCCGGATCGGTGGTGATCGACGACGCCCGCATCGACGCCCAGGTGGCGAAGTCGCTCGCCGACGGGGACCAGTGGCCCGACCCTTATCTCTCCCTGAATCCGAGCTTCGAGTCTGGTGGTTCGGTCGAGGATCTCGCGCGGCCGGGGGGGCTGTTGCACCCGGCGTGTGCGGACATCTTCCGTACGGGCAAGGACGAGCGGGGCGCCTCAGTCCGTCCGATCCGCTTCCACCGGCACCAGCTTGAGGCGATCGAGGCGGCCGGCTCCAGGGAGTCGTACGTCCTGACCACCGGTACCGGCTCCGGCAAGAGCCTCGGCTACATCGTGCCGATCGTCGACCGGGTGCTGCGCGAGAAGAAGGCCGGCGCCGCGCCCGGCATCAAGGCGATCATCGTCTACCCCATGAACGCCCTCGCCAACAGCCAGGAGCGGGAGCTGGCGAAGTTCCTCACCGCCGGATACGGCGAGGGGTGCGAGCCGGTCACCTATGCCCGTTACACCGGTCAGGAGAGGGAGGACAAAAAGGAGGCCATCCGTGAGTCCAAGCCGGACATCCTGCTCACCAACTACGTGATGCTGGAGCTGATGCTCACCCGTCCCAAGGAACGCGAGAAGCTCATCGGGGCGGCCAAGGGGCTGCGCTTCCTCGTCCTTGACGAGCTGCACACCTACCGGGGGCGGCAGGGCGCCGACGTCGCCGTGCTGGTGCGGCGGGTACGCGAGGCATGCGAGTCGCCCAACCTGCAGTGTGTGGGTACGTCCGCGACGATGGCCACCGAGGGTACCCCCACCGCGCGTCGCAGTGAGGTCGCCCGCGTCGCCTCCACCCTCTTCGACACGGAGATCTCCCCGGAGCGCGTGGTCGGCGAGACTCTGGTGCGGGCGACCGGAGACGCCGTGCCCACGCCGTCCGAACTCTCCGCGCGGGTGAGGGGGAATAACCCTTCGGTCGAGTACGGGCGGCTGGCCGCCGATCCGCTGGCCCGCTGGATCGAGACCGCCTTCGGCCTGGTCGAGATCGAGGACGAGGACGGCAGCACACTCCTGGTCCGCGCCGAACCGCTCACCGTGGAGGCCGCTGCGGTGCGCCTGCGCTCCGAGGCGTTCGGCATCGAGGAAGACGACCCGGAGGAACGCTGGTACACGGCGTGCGCGGAGGCCATCCGGGCCACCCTCCAGGCGGGAGCGGCCGCCCGCAGCGCGGAGGGCAACCGTCCGCTGTTCGCCTTCAGGCTGCACCAGTTCCTGTCCAAGGGCGGATCTGTCTACGTTTCCCTTGAGGGAGAGGCCGAGCGCCACATCACCCGCACCTACCAGCAGCGTGTCCCGAACGCTCCCGAGAAGCTGCTGCTGCCGCTGTCCTTCTGCCGCGAATGCGGGCAGGAGTACCTGATGGTCGCCCGGGACCAGGGAGACGATGGCTCCGTCGCCTTCCGTACGCGCGAGGACGAGGACGAGGAGCAGGGATATCTGTACATCTCGGCCGTCAACCCATGGCCGGAACAGGTCGGCGACGCCATCGAGCAGCGGCGCTTCCCCGACAGCTGGCTCACCTTCGACGAGCGCAAGGGCGCCCCGGTGCTCACCGCGAGCCGCAGGAAGCGGGCGCCGCAGCCGGTATGGGTGCGCTCGGACGGCACCGCAGGAGGAAAGACGAATGGCGGCGTCTACGCGGCGTATCTGCCTGCCCCGTTCCTCTTCTGCCTGGAGTGCGGCGTCGGCTACGAGCAGGTCAAGGAGCGGGACTTCGCCAAGCTGATGACCCTCGACCAGGAGGGCCGCTCGACCGCCACCTCCGTCATCAGCGCCTCGATCGTTCGTCACCTCAAGAGCATCCCTAAGAGCGAACTCGACAAGGACGCAAGGAAGTTGCTGACCTTCGTCGACAACCGGCAGGACGCGAGCCTGCAGTCGGGGCACTTCAACGACTTTGTCATGGTCACGCAGCTGCGCGGCGCCCTGTACCGGGCGATGGTCGCCGCCGGTGACAAGGGGCTGCGCTGGAAGCGGCTCGGTGAGGACGTGGTGGCGGCGATGGGACTCTCCCCGCACGAGTACGCGGCCAAGCCGACCGAGATCCAGGAGCTGGCCGAGAGCACGCTGGAGGCACTGGTCGCGGTCGCCGAGTACCGCCTCTTCCTCGACCTGGAACGCGGCTGGCGCGTCACCATGCCCAACCTGGAACAGACCGGGCTGCTCGGTCTGGAGTACGGGGGGCTTGACGCCATCGCCTGCGACGAGGACCGGTGGCAGGGCGCCGCAGGCCCGCTGCGTACGGCCACTCCCGAGGCGCGCCACCGGCTATCCAAGGTCCTCATGGACGAACTGCGGCGCCAACGGGCCGTGGATACGCCCTACTTCACCGAGGCCAAGTTCGCCGAACTCCGCAAGGAGTCGGCGCGGCTCAACGACGCGTGGGGGATCGCCGACACGGAGGCGGCGCCGCCGCCGGCCAAGTTCGCCGTGGCCCGGCCCGGCCGTCCCGGACGTACCGGGCGCGGTCGCAGCGAGCTGAACCTGACCGGCCGCACCGCGTTCGGCCGCCACGTCCGCAAGGACACCACCTTCCCCGACTGGGGACAGGGACTCTCCCTCGACGAGGCCCAGGACGTCATCCGCGACCTGCTCCGTGTGCTGGCCGACGGCGGAGTCCTGGCGGAGGTCTCCCAAGGGCGGGGTGAGGAGCCCGGTTACCGGATCAACCACACCGTCATCCGTTGGCACGCCCGCGACGACGACCACGGCGCCGTGGACCGCCTGCGCCGTACCTATCGCGACGAGCGCGGCCCCCGCGTCAACGCCTTCTTCAAGCGGCTCTACCAGAACATCGCCGCCACCTTTGCCGGTCTCCACGCCGCCGAGCACACGGCCCAGGTCCACCCCGACGTCCGCCAGGAACGCGAGGACCTGTTCGGCGAGGGCACCCGGCTACCCCTCCTGTACTGCTCGCCGACGATGGAACTCGGCGTCGACATCAAGAACCTCAACGCTGTCAACCTGCGTAACGTGCCGCCGACCCCCGCCAACTACGCGCAGCGCTCCGGCCGCGCGGGCCGCAGCGGGCAGCCCGCACTCGTGACCACGTACTGCGCCACCGGCAACAGTCACGACCAGTACTACTTCACCCGGCGCGAGCAGATGGTGGCCGGCCGGGTCGCTCCGCCCCGGCTCGACCTGGCCAACGAGGATCTGCTCGCCTCCCACGTGCACGCGATCTGGCTCGCCGAGACCCGGCTCGATCTCGGCACCAGCATGGCCCGGCTGATCGATGCCGATGGCGACCGCCCCTCGCTGGAACTGGCGTCGTCGGTGGCCACGGCCATCGAGCAGCCAGCTGCGCGCCGCCGCGCCCTGGCGCGCGCCCGTACCGTCCTGGACGGCTGTGGCGATCTGCTGCGCGCCACGTCCTGGTGGCACGAGCGGTGGCTGGAGCAGACCGTCGAGGCCGCGCCGGGCAGCTTCCGCAAGGCGTGCGGACGCTGGAAGAACCTCTTCAGGCAGGCCCTCGAGGAGCGCGAGATCCAGCACCGCAACATTCTCAACCGCACCGCCACGGGCCGCTCCAAGGACCAGGCCAAGCGCCGCCGCGCACAGGCCGAGAGCCAGCTCGCCCTGTTGCGCAACGAGCAGGGCGGCGAGCGGACCGTGATGTCGGACTTCTTCCCGTACCGCTACTTCGCCTCCGAGGGCTTCCTGCCGGGCTACTCCTTCCCCAGGCTGCCGCTCGCCGCGTACATCCCGGGCACCGGCCGCACCAGCCGTGGCGGCTACGACGGCGACTACCTGCAGCGCTCCCGGTTCATCGCGATCCGCGAGTTCGGGCCCGGCGCGCTCATCTACCACGAGGGCAGCCGCTACAAGGTGGACCGGGTGCAGCTGCCGCCGGACACCGCGGGTGAGCTGACCACCGAGAGCGCCAAGGTGTGCGGGGCCTGCGGCTATCTGTCCCCGGAGGAGCAACACGAGGACGTCTGCATGGGCTGCGGCAGCGGCCTCGGTGACGCGCGGACCGGGCTGCTGCACCTGCACACCGTCTTCACCCACCGCCGCGACCGGATCTCCTCCGACGAGGAGGAGCGCCAGCGCACCGGCTACAAGGTGGAGATCTCCTACCGCTTCAAGAAGCACGAGGACGGCCGCGACGGATCACTGCGCGCCATGGCGCAGACCTCCTCCGGCCGCGCCCTCGCCGAGCTGGCGTACGGTGACAGCGCCACCATCCGGCTCACCAACCTCGGCTACCGCCGCTCCGTCGCCAAGGGGGAGATCGGCTTCTGGATGGACCCGGCGACGGGCGAGTGGCTCGCGGGCGGCGCTGCCAAGAAGGGCGGCAGGGAGACTCCCCAGGAGCAGGAAGGACTCGCGGACGCCGAGAAGACCCACCGCAAAATGCCGGTGATCCCCTACGTGCAGGACACCCGGAACATTCTCGTCCTCCACCTGGCCGAGCCGGTCGACCGGGACACCGCCGTCACCCTCCAGTACGCCCTTGAGCGGGGCATCGAGGCCGAGTTCCAGCTGGAGGACGCCGAACTCGACACCGAGGAGCTGCCGCCGCACGACGGGCCGCGTGAGCGCCTCCTGCTCATCGAGAGCGCGGAGGGCGGTGCGGGCGTCCTACGGCGTCTGCAGGCCGAACCCGGAGCTCTGGCCCGCGCCGCGCGCAGGGCTCTGGAGATCGCCCACTTCGATCAGCTGGGGCGTGACCGCGGCGACGAGAAGACGAACAGCGACCCGTGCGAGAGGGGCTGCTACGACTGTCTGCTGTCCTTCGCCAACCAGCGTCACCACCGCGTCATCGACCGGCAGCTCGTGCGCGACCTGCTCCAGGCGTTCGCGGACGGCACCGTCGGCGAGTCCACCCCGGGCCGTTCGCGCGACAAGCACGCCGATGCGCTGCGGCAGGGCGCCGACTCCACCCTGGAAGAGCGCTTCGTCGAGTACCTGAGGTCGCACGGCCACCGGCTCCCGGACCACCAGCAGATCAAGGTGCGCGAGGCGCTGTCCAAGCCGGACTTCGTGTACGACACCGGGTTCGGCCCGATCGCGGTCTTCGTCGACGGCCCGCACCACGACCACGACGACATCGTGCTGCGCGACGAGGAGGCGGAGGAACGGCTGAAGGACTTCGGCTGGGAAGTGGTCCGCATCCGCTACGACGACGACTGGTCGAAGAAGGTCGCCGAGTACCCTCAGGTGTTTGGCGAGCCCTGCCGCTGACCTGCGGCCAGACACCTCGCCCAGCAACGTCGGCCGACGGCTGCCTCTCCTCGCCGCGCACGTATGCCAAGCCCGCCCACATCCACCCGGAAGGCCCGAATGACCACCGCCGCCACGCCGGCCCCGAAGTACGCCGTCGGCTCCCTCGTCCACGCCCGGGGCCGTGAATGGGTGGTGCTGCCGGACTCCACCGAGGACCTCCTCGTGCTGCGCCCGCTGGGCGGTGCCGATGTCGACATCGCGGGGGTGCTGCCGGGCCTGGAGACCGTGATGCCCGCCACGTTCGCCCCGCCTACGCCCGGTGACCTCGGCGACCAGCACACCGCTGGTCTGCTGCGCACCGCCCTGCGGATCGGGTTCCGGGCCGGGGCGGGCCCCTTCCGGTCGCTCACCTCGATCGCCGTGGACCCGCGCCCGTACCAGCTGGTGCCGCTGATGATGGCGCTGCGCCAGGACACGGTGCGGCTGCTGATCGCCGACGACGTGGGTATCGGCAAGACCGTCGAGGCGGGTCTCATCGCGGCTGAACTGCTCGCCCAGGGCGATGCCCGCGGTCTGGTCGTGCTGTGCTCCCCGGCGCTCGCCGAGCAGTGGCGGGCCGAGCTGCGGGGCAAGTTCGGCATCGACGCGCGTCTTGTGCTGCCCGCCACGATCGGCCGCCTTGAGCGCGAGACACCGTACGGGCAGTCGGTGTTCCGTCCCGACGGCGCCTACGTCGTGTCCACCGACTTCATCAAGTCGCCCCGCCACCGCGAGGACTTCCTGAACAACTGTCCCGACCTGGTGATCGTCGACGAGGCGCACACCTGTGTCGCGGACTCCACGGCGCAGGTCTCGGCGCGTACCTCACAGCAGCGCTACGGGCTGCTGCGTGCGCTCGCCGACGTCCCCGACCGCCACCTCCTCCTGGTCACCGCGACCCCGCACAGCGGCAAGGAGGAGCCTTTCCGAAGGCTGCTCGGGCTGCTCGACGCCCGCCTCGCCACCGTGGGCTTCGAGTCCCGCGCGGGCCGTGAGCTGCTCGCCCAGTTCTTCGTGCAGCGCCGCCGCGCCGACATCCGTGAGGACTTCCAGGACGGCGCGCACTTCCCCTCCAGCCGGGACACCGCCGAGGTCTCCTACACCCTGCATCGCGACTACCGCGCCCTGCTCGCCGAGGTCCTCGCGTACGCCCGCGAGACGGTGCGCTCCGCCGACGGGGCGTTGCAGCAGCGGCAGCGCTGGTGGTCGACCCTGGCGCTGCTGCGCACCCTGTCCTCCTCGCCCGCCGCCGCCGTACGGTCGCTGAACACCAGGGCCGGTGTCCAGGAGGCGGACACCCCCGACGAGGTGGACCGCACCGGGCAGGTGACCGTCTCGGACCCGGCAGACACCGACAGCAGTCAGTCCGCGGACGAGGTACCGGGCAGCCTGCTGCCCACCGCCGCGTCCACGACCGAGGAGACCGGCTCCGACGATCTCGACGCCGAGGAGAAGGCCCGCCTTGTCGCCATGGCCGAGGCCGCGGGCAAACTCGCCGGTCCCACTCGCGACACCAAGCTGAAGAAGCTGGTGGCGACGGTGACCGACCTCCTCGACTCCGGATACCGGCCGATCGTGTTCTGCCGCTACATCGCCACGTCCGACTACGTCGCCGACCACCTGAAGAAGGTGCTCAACAGGAGAGGCACCGAACACCCGGTGGCGGTCGCCTCCATCACCGGCGAACTCTCACCCGACATGCGCCTGAACCGGATCGCCGAACTCACCGGCGCGGACGAGAACGGCGAGCCAGCCCCCGAGCGGCGGGTCCTGGTGGCCACCGACTGCCTGTCCGAGGGCGTCAACCTTCAGGAGTCCTTCGACGCCGTCATTCACTACGACCTGGCCTGGAACCCGACCCGCCACGAGCAGCGCGAGGGCCGCGTCGACCGCTTCGGGCAGCGCACCGACACCGTGAAGGCCCTGACCCTTTACGGGGCGGACAACCCGGTCGACGACATCGTCCTGAAGGTGCTGCTGCGCAAGCACGAGCGCATCCGCCGTGCCACCGGCATCTCCGTCCCTGTGCCGCAGCAGGCGGAGAGCGCCATCCAGGCGGTCTTCGAAGAGCTGATCCTGCGCGGCGAGATGCCTTCCTTCGAGCAGGAGGGGTTGTTCGAGCGCGAACAGCTGCCTGCCGCCGAGCAATTGGAGCTCGCCTGGGAGTCCTCCGCCGAGCGCGAAAAGGCGTCCCGGTCCCTCTACGCCCAGAACCGGATCAAGAAGGAGGACGTGGCCACCGAGGTCGCCGAGATCCGTGCCGCGCTCGGCACCGGCGAGGAGGTCAGGGAGTTCACCCGCCGCGCGCTCGGCGCACTGCGCGGGATGCCCGTCGACCGCAAGCAGGGCGGATTCACCGCCCACACCGACGCGCTTCCGCAGGGCCTGCGCGACGCCGTGACCGCGGCGCTCGGCCCCCGCCACCCGCGCCCGGTCGTCTTCCACGACGCGCCGAGCGCTCCGCGCGGCGAGGTGGCACTGACCCGCACCGACCCGGTGGTGGCCGCGACCGCCCGCTTCGTCCTGGATACGGCCCTGGACGAGAAGTTCCCGGCCTGGCAGCGCCCGGCCCGCCGCTGCGGCGTGATCCGTACGAGTGCGGTGCGACGGCCCACCACGATGCTCCTCGTCCGGCACCGATTCCAGCTGAGCCTGCCCACCCGCGAGGGTGGCGTACGTCCTCAACTCGCCGAGGACGCACGGGTGGTGGCCTTTCAGGGCAGACCCGAAGCCCCGCAGTGGCTGTCGGACGAGGAGGCACTGGCCCTCCTGGAGGCCCGCGCCACCGGAAACTCCGACCCGGGTTTCGCCACCGACCACATCGCGTCGATCCTCGCCGCCCTGAAAGCCGGCCTCATGGACGAACTGCGCCTGCGCTCCAAGGCGGCCGCGAAGGAGCTGGAAGCCTCGCACCACCGGGTCCGCACCGCCGCCCGGGCCCGTCTCGCCGGCCTGAAGGCCGTCCCGCAGGGCGATCCGGACGTCCTCGGTGTCTTCCTCTATCGTCCGGCCGCCACGATCCAGCTGGGAGCCGACGCGTGAGCACCGCGAGAACCCTGGTCACCGACACCGTCGCCACCGTCGGTGGACTGCTGCCCTACGATCTCCTCGTCCGTATCAAGGAGGGCAAGGAGCAGTCCGGCTCGAAGCCCGCCGACTACCGGCTGTTCGCCAAGGGCGAGTCCGTGCGGGACGCCGCCGAGCGCTCCTGGGCGTATCTGTGCGGTGTCTGGGCCGCCTATCAGGACGCCCTCGCCCGCGACGGGGCGGACGACGACAGCGGTGTGCACGCGGTGGGGCTCACCACCGAACGCTGGCTGCTGCCCCTGTTCGAGCAGCTCGGCTTCGGCGCGCTGTCCACCGTGCCGGAGCCCGGCCTGCCCGCCCACGACGACACGAAGAAGTTCCCGGTCAGCCATGCGTGGGCGCACGTGCCCGCGCACCTCACCGGCTGGAACGTCTCACTGGATGTCCGTACCCCCGACGTGGCGCCGCAGGCCCCGCAGTCGATGGTGCAGGAGTACCTCAACCGCTCTGGTGACAGGGCCCTGTGGGGTGTCCTGTCCAATGGTCGCCAGCTGCGGCTGCTACGCGAGTCCGCGTCGCTGACCGGCGCCGCGTTCATCGAGTTCGACCTCCGGGCGATCTTCGCCGGGAAGCGGTCCGACGACTTCGTCCTCCTGTGGCGCCTGCTGCACCGCACCCGCTTCGAGGGCAACCCCGCTGCCTCCTGCCCACTGGAGAAGTGGCGCACGGAGGCCATCGACTCCGGCACCCGCGCTCTCAAGGAGCTCCGCAAGGGCGTCGAGAAGGCCCTCACGGTGATCGGTGGCGGACTCATCGCCCACCCCGACAACGCGAAGCTGCGCGAGGCGCTGCACTCCCGCACGCTCACCGTCCGCGACCTGCACCCCGCCCTGCTGCGGCTCGTCTACCGACTCCTCTTCCTCTTCGTCACCGAGGACCGCGGCCTGCTCCTGCACCCGGACGCCGACAAGACCGCACGCGACCGCTACGAGAAGTACTTCTCAACCGACCGCCTGCGCCGCCTCGCCCGCCGCTCCGGCAGCCCGCGCAGCGACCAGTGGGAAGCCCTCACCCTCGTCATCAAGGGCCTCGGCAAGCCCGGCGGGCGCCCCGAACTGGGCCTGCCCGCCCTCGGCGGGCTCTTCGAACCCACCCCTGTGGACGAGCGGCTTGATGGACTCGCTCTCACCAACGAGTCCCTGTACGAGGCGGTGCGCGCCCTCGCCGTCATCTTCGACGCCAAGCTCGGCCGCCCCCGCAAGGTCGACTACCGGCACCTGGGAGCGGACGAACTAGGCTCGGTCTACGAGTCGTTGCTCGAACTCGAACCTCGCCAGGAAGAGGACGGCTCATACGTCCTGAAGAAGCTGGACGGCAACGACCGCAAGACCTCCGGCTCCTACTACACGCCCTCACCGCTGATCGACTGTCTCCTGGACTCGGCCCTCGACCCCGTGATCGAGCGGGCCGTGCGCTCGGGCACGACGAAGCAGGAGCGGAAGGCGGCGCTGCTCGCCCTGACCGTGTGCGACCCCGCCTGCGGCAGCGGCCACTTCCTGGTCGCGGCGGCCCGCCGCATCGCCCGCCGACTCGCCGAGATCGAGACCGACGACCCGGAACCGACCGCCGAGGCCGTCCGCGACGCCCTGCGCGAGGTCATCTCCCGCTGCGTGTACGGCGTCGACCTCAACGAGATGGCCGTGGAGCTGGCCAAGGTCTCCCTGTGGATCGAGGCCATGAAGCCAGGCCGCCCGCTCACGTTCCTCGACGCGCACATCAAGCACGGAAACGGCCTGCTCGGCACGACACCGAAGCTCCTCGCGGGCGGTCTCCCCGACGAGGCGTTCAAGGTCCTGGAGGGCGACGAGTCCAAGGCCGTCAGGAACCTGAAAGCCCGCAACGCGAGCGAGCGAGAGCGGTGGCTGGCGGCGCTGCGCCACCACGCGAACCAGGACGCCCTCTTCTCCGAGCAGCATGCCCTGAAGATCTCCAACGCGGCGATCAGCGCGAAGACATCGGACATCACGACCGCACGGTCGGAGGAACTGGAGGACGTCCAGAACCAGGCCCGCGCCTACCGCGAGCTCACCACCTCCAGGGACTACGTGCGGGCCCTGGAGCTCGCCGACGCGTGGTGCGCGGCGTTCGTCTGGGAGAAGACCGAACGCACCGACGGCACCAAGCGGACGGACGAGACCTTCCCGCCCGCGCTCACCACGGACTCCCTGCTCGCCCTGCACTCCGCGGACGGCGGAGCGAGCCTGCCGCCGGGCACGGTGGAGAAGGTGAAGCGGCTGCGCAAGGAGTACCGCTTCTTCCACTGGCACCTGGAGTTCCCGGAGGTGTTCCGGGTGCCGGCCGATCCGGGGGCGGCGGGCGTGGACGAGCGGACCGGGTGGAAGGGAGGGTTCAGCTGTGTGCTGGGCAACCCGCCTTGGGAAACCCTTGAACTCAAGACAGAGGAGCACTTCGCAACCAGTGCGCCCGAGATCAGCAAGGCGCCGAACCAGGCGACCCGGCAGGTACTGATCGACCAGCTTGCGCTCAGCGAAGAGAAAGCGGACCGGGAGCTGTACAAGGAGTACGTCGCCGACAAGCGGCTGTCCGACGGATACTCTCATCTGGCCCGTTGGTCCGGTCGCTACCCGCTGGCCGCGCGTGGCAAGCTGAACACGTACCCGCTGTTTGCCGAGGCCGCGTCGCACGGGATCGCGCCTCGGGGGCGGTTTGGCCTCGTCCTTCAGACGGGCATTGCCACGGACGCGACGACCGCGCCGTTCTTCTCCGACCTGGTCCGCTCGAAGCGGCTCGTCTCGTTCCTGGACTTCAAGAACGAGGCGTTCGTGCTCAGCCGGGACGTTCACCACTCGGTCCGTTTCGCACTGCTGACCGTCGCCGGCCGGGAGGAGCAGATCCGCGAAGCGTCCTTCGCCTTCGGCACCTGGTACATGGAGGACCTTCCGGCGCGCCGGTTCGCCATGCCCGTCGAGGAGATCCTTCTGGTCAACCCGAATACGGGAAACCTGCCGGTGTTCGAGACGCGGCGTGATGCGGTGATTACGTTCGGCATCTACGGACGAGTGCCCATCCTCTTCAAGGAGCCGGGTGAAAAGGGGCGGGGTGGTTCCAATCCGTGGGGCCTCAAGTTCCGGCAGGGGCTGTTCAACAGCGCTTCGGACTCCAAACTGTTTCGGCGCAGACACGAGCTGGAATCCGAAGGCTGGAAGCTGAAGGGGAACGTCTTCACCCACCCATCCGACGGACGTCGCTACCTGCCCCTGTACGAGGCAAAGATGCTCCACCACTTTGATCATCGACTAGGCACTTACGACGGACAGACGCAGGCACAGGCGAATGTAGGGACACTGCCTCGGGTGACTCCGGAGCAGCATGACGACCCGGAGTTCGCGCCGATGCCAAGGTATTGGGTGCCGGAGTTCGATGTGGACTCGGGGAAGCGGGACAAGAAGGGGAACCGGATCATGTGGCCGGGGGTGGCCACGCGGTTGGCAGACAAGGAGTGGTACGAGGACTGGCTCTTGGGGTGGCGTGACATCTGTCGTAGCTCCGATCGTCGAACCATGATCAATACAGCCCTGCGTCGCACGGCTGTTCCCGATGGCACGTTGTTGATGCTTCCGTCCCTCGGCAATCCGGCCTTGCTTCAGGCGGCGTTGTCGTCGTACGTTCTCGACTTCGTGGCCCGCCAGAAGTTCAGCGGTACTCACCTGAAGTTCTTTACGGCCTACCAACTTCCAGTACCAGCACCTGAATCGGGTGATGAGCCGTGTCCATGGGGCGGCGGAAGTGTCGCGGAGTGGGTGGCGGCGAGGGTGGTTGAACTCTCCTACACTGCAAGCGACATGGAGCCATTCGCTACAGCCGTCGGGGTCGGTGGCGGCCGCCCGTTCCGCTGGGACGAAGCGCGACGAGCGCTGCTGCGCGCGGAGCTGGATGCCGCCTTCTTCCACCTCTACGGTCTAGGGCCCGAGGACCTGGAGTATGTGATGAATTCCTTCTCGCGTATCAGGGACGACGAAGTGGCCGCACACGGCACCTATCGAACCCGGGATCTCATCCTCGACATCTACAACCGCATGGCTGAAGCCCGCGAGACCGGCCGCGCTTACCAGACCCTGCTGGACCCACCGCCGGGCCACGGCCCCCGCCACGAGGGTTGAACCGGGAGGACGTTTACGGAGCCGGCCACTTGGGCTGGCTCCGCCCGACCTCGGCTACGAACTCGGTGATCGGCGCGTGGGAACGCGGGTTGGTGGCCGCCCGCGCTCCGTACCACTCAGACCCGAACGAGTTCGCTCAGCGTGTCACACAGGGCCGCGCCACCGTCCGGCGCGGCCACCACCATCTTCCGCAGGTCCTCTCCCGTCAAATACCGGTAGCTCTGCGGTGGATGGAACGGCCCGGCAGCCCGCAGGGCCGAAAGCGGCACCGGCTCTTCGAAGGCCACGGGCGCTTCCAGCGAGAGCCCACTCGCCCGGAGCGCCCCGCTCATGTACTCGTCGTACTCGCGTCGGCTGATTCCGGCCTTCGTCCGGCTGGCGGACCAGACTTCACGGGGAGAGGCCACCCGAACCGAGGCGATGCGCGCGAGGCCCACGATGGCCATGGTGGGGGCGGTCGCGTAGAGCAAGACCGGAGTCCCGGGCGGGGCGGCGACGCGCTGGCGGCGGACTTCCACCGTCTTCGTCCCGGCCAGGATCGCCGTGGCGAACCGGGGGTGGACGGACAGCAGCATCGTGCGCTCCGGATCGTTCACGGTGTTCGGTGCCCCTCTTCATAAACAGCCTGGAACAGCACGTTGCTGATCTTCGACAGTGACGTCAGCGGCAACCGTAGCCGTAGCTTCCCGGCCAACGCGGTCAACCGGGAATGCGTCACATGTGCGGGGAAGAGCTCCGTGTCGGAGAACCTCAAGGCCATGGCCTTTCCCGAACTGTCGGCTGTCGCCCTCACGTCGGCACGACCATATACGCCCAGGTGTTCGAATTGCGAGAAGAGGGTGTCGGGTTCATCGACGATCACTTCGTCCAGGCGCGAGCAGCCGATCACCATCTTCCCCTGCTGCCTGGCGCCGCTCCCGCTGACGTACCAGAGGATCCGGGCAGGGACCGACTCCCCTCGGCGCCCTGGCGATCGGTAGTAGACGTGCTCACGGCTGATGCCGAGCACATCGGCCCGGGGGACGAGCATGGCCGGAACGTCGAACAACTCCGTCGACCAACGTGGCTTGATGGGGGCGATGAAGGACGGCAACGCCGAATCGATGAGTTTCACCGGCCACCACACCCGCTCGGCCACGCTCGCGATCTCCGGCGGCACATGAGGATCCAGGGTCGGCATCACGCGCCCCAGGCGGCTTCCGATCTCGGCGGCCACCGCGGATACAGCGGCGGCGGAGCCGCACACATCGACGAGGACCGCGGTGAAGCCGCTCTCATCGGCGATGAAGCCATCGCTGCCGGCGGCCGCCTTGGCTGCCGCGGACATGTATGGATCCGCGATGCGGACCGCCTGTGCGCCTCTCCCCCGGGCGAGCTTCTTCAACATGAAGAGCAGTTGCCTCGCGAGTGTCTCCTCCAGGGAGTGCGAGGCCGTACGCAGGAAGGCGACGTTCAGTGTGCGGCCGTCCATGGCCCAGACGTTCAGAGCCACGGGGCGTCCCACTCCGTCCCGCAGCAGTTCCCTGTGCCACAGCACACCGTCCGTGGCGAAGGATCTCAATCGCTCCGCGAAGCCGGAACCCCTGTCGCCGTCGGCCTGGTCGAAGAAGGCGACCAGCTCGCCTTCGCTGCCGGGTGTGACCGCCTCGGTGGAGAAGGCGGTACCCATGAGATCGGCCGGGCGGTACACCTGGGCCTGGTGCAGTTCATCGACATGCAGGGTGACCACGGCGGGGGAGACGACCTTGACGCGCGCCACGCCCCAGGCGACATCGGCCAGGGCGGCGAGTCCGGGATCCCGGGTCACCAGTACCTGAAGGCCGACGCAGGACGTCTCGGCCACGAACTGCAGGCGGGTGCGCTGCTCGGCGGTGAATGGTGCGTCGGGCGACTCTTTCCGTACGGCCGCTACCAACTCCGCCAAGCGGACCGAGACCGCGGCGGCGTCGGGGGACAGCGACCGCAGCCCGGCCAAGCCGGTGCGCTGATGCTGGCGCTCTTCCGCCTTCTCCACGTCGCGTACGGCGTGCAGCAGCTGCGGCGTGTAGGCGAGTTCGATCAGGTCGGCGAGCCACCCCGCTTCGAGAGCCCGCGACTCCTTCACCGCTTGTTCCGACCCCGCGCCGCGGAGCCCGGCGAAGACGCTATGGTCGACGGTCACCACGAGCAGAGCCTCGCTCCGAGCCTCGGTGAACAGATCCTCATGGCCAAGGTCGAGCCACCAGGTATCAAGAACCTCCCGGTCCTTGCCCCGGCCCACGCTCTCGCCCTTGGGGACGAAGCCGAGGCCCGCCCACATACCGCTGAGACCGTAGTCGCGACGGCACTTGGCCCGGATTCCGAGCCGGTGCGCGTGTTGCTCCTGAATGGCCTCGATCAGCCGGCGTGCGATTCCCTTCTTCCGGTGCTCCTCTGCCACGCACAAGTGGGCGAGACGCACATGGAGATTCCGTTTCGGGAGCCCGAAGAGCGCGTAGCCGACGACTTCCCCGTCCTCCACGGCCGCCAACAGACCGCCGTCCTGGGCGTGCTTGTGGTACGCGGGCGGCGTGAGCAGGCCCAGATATCTCGTGTACCTATCGCCCAGCGCGATGACCGGGCCCATCAGCTCCGATCCCTCCCCGGACACCGGCAGCACCTCGATCGCCATGTTCCCCCTTCGTGGCCACGTGACCGGCTGACAAACGTCCCAGGTGAATCTTGCCAACCAGAGCCGCCTACGGACCATGGATTGATGAGATGGACCGCATCCGGCCGGGAAATCGTAAACTGAGTCAATGCCTGCTATTGCGGCGGTGCTTGACGAAGGAGGGTGTGGCGTGTATGTCGGAGATCGCGATCCCCAACACCTTCAGCAGCTGACGACGCACCGGTTGCACGCGGACAAGGGCCTGCACTGGAATCCGTGGCCGGCTCCCGTAGTCCGCACATGCGCACCATCCGGGTCGACGACGGGAAGCGCATCGTGCTGCTCGCGCTCGACGACGGCAGTGACGTGTTCGTCTTCGTCCATGCCGTTCCCCATGGCAAGGCACACTCCTGGGCCAAGCGGCGGCTGCACTCCGTTAACGCGGCCACCCGCCGTCTCGAAGTACGTGATCTCACCGGCGGGGAGCGGCCCGTGCCCGAGGGCCACGGGACGGAAGCAGCCGAGGCCGACGCCGTCGTGCGCACGGTGAGCGGGTGGGTGGCGGCCGGCGTCGCGCCGTCCGAATCGCAGTCCGTGCCCGGTTCCACACGCAGACCGCGCGGATCGGCGACCGGCTCGCCGAGGTCGGGCAGCCCGATGACGCGCCAGGAGTGCGAGTGTCGAGCCTGCACGGCCTGAAGGGCCTCGAGTCCTCCTGCGTGGCCGTGGCGGGCGTGACCGCGTCGGCATTCCCGTTCGCGCCAGCGGTGACACCGACCAAGGTCGATCCGCTGCAGAACGCGACCGACCTCGCGGCCGAACCGTGCCTGCTGTTCGTCGCCAGCACCCGGGCGAGAGAGGCCCTGTGCATGCCGTACAGCGGGCGGCCGAGTGGCTTCCTCAACGGGGTGAGGCGGCGGGAGGGTCGACGCCCTGTCGCCCTGTGAACAATGTCAATACCTGCGCTGCCGTAGTAGTCTGCGGGACGCGCGGGAGGGGGAAAGTGGCTTGATCACGCGCCGGTAGGTGGGGGATCGTCCGCATGTATTGAGTTACGTCCAGGGAGTTCAGATGTCCACGCCCCGTGCCGTACCCGTGTCCCTGGCCGAAATTGCTCGTCTCGCGGGCGTCGGGCGGGGCGCCGTCAGCAACTGGCGGCGGCGTCATCCATCGTTCCCTGCCCGGATCGCCGGCACGGACGTCAATCCCCAGTTCTCCCTCACCGATATCGAGAGCTGGCTGCGCGAGAATAAGAAGCTCAAGGGGTCCGCCGAGCACGAATGGCTCTGGCCCCGCTTCGAGGCGCTCGGCGGACGGGACGAGACGGGAGCGGCGGTCGCGGAGGTGGGCAGGCGCCTCGCCAGCCGGGACGCGGCAGAAGGTTCCGCGTCCCCCAACGAGGCGGCGTTCCCCACAGAGGCGGCGGACCTGATCGAACGGGCCGTGGACCTGGGGCGGCGCGAAGGAAGCCTGGAGACCTTCGCCTTCCTGCTGCGCCGCTGGCTCGACGTCCACGTACGTCAAATTCCCACGACCCCCGAGCCGCTCGCCGCGATCATGGCGGACATCGCCACCCACGTCGCCGCCGCCGACGGCGGCCTCACGGCACTGGACCCCGCCTGCGGCACCGGTCACCTGCTGATGGCCGCGGCCGAGGTGGGCGAGGAGGGGGGCGGCGGGGCGCCATCCCTGCTCGGCGGCGACCGCGACCCCGTCCTCGCGGCACTCGCCAAAGCACGCCTGAACCTCGCCGAGCGGGCACCAGGGACTGAGCCCGCCTCCATCGACGTACGCGCGGGGGACTCTCTGCGCGACGACCCGTTCGCCGACGTCCCCGCCGACATCGTGCTGTGCAACCCGCCGTTCAACGAACGGGACTGGGGGTACGAGGAGCTGGCCACGGACACTCGTTGGAGCCACGGACTGCCACCGCGTACCGAACCCGAACTTGCCTGGGTCCAGCACTGTCTGGCCGGACTGCGACCGGGCGGCGCGGCCGTGCTGCTGCTGCCCCCCGCCGTAGCGGCGCGCAAGGCAGGCCGGCGCATCCGCGGGTCCCTGCTGCGCACCGGCCAGCTGAAGGCCGTCTTGGCGCTGCCGCCGGGGTGCGCCGCGCCGCACAGCGTCTCCCTGCACCTGTGGGTACTACGTGCGCCCGCGGCAGGTGAGGAGCCACCCGTGGGCGGGCACCTGCTGGTGGCCGACGGCGTGTCCCGCTTCCCCCGGGACACGGGCCGCGAGTGGGCCCCCGACTGGGCGGCGATCGGTGACTTCCTGCGCGAGGCAGTGGGGGGGACGGACCCGACTGAGGGGGCTACACACATGCGGCGCGTACCCGTCATCGAGCTGCTCGACGACGAGGTCGACCTCACCCCGGGACGCCACATCACCGCGTCCCCCGTGGACAGTGCGCCCCGACTGGCCGCGTCCTGGCGCGAGTTCAAGGACCTCACCATCAACATGACCAAGTCCGCCCGGCTGCTCGCGGCGCTCGAACTCGCCTCTGCCGCACAGGACACGCCCACGACCACCACCGTCGCCGAACTGGCGCGGGCGGGGGCGCTCACCCTGCGCGGCGGCCAGCAGCCACCGGAGACCTCGGTCCGCAACGGGACACCGTCCGCCGAGGACATTCCGCTCCTGACGGTTCCCGACCTCCTGTCGGGCGGCGCACCCAGGGGGCACCTCACCGCCGACGACCCGGCGGTGCGCGAAGCCGTGATCGCTGAACCCGGAGACATCGTCGTGGTGGGAGTGGCGCGGGCCTTCTCCGCCTGGGTCCACGCAGGAGCACCCACCGCCCTGGGCGCTCAACTGCACGCCGTGCGGGTGCAGCCCGAGCAGCTGGACGCCTGGTTCCTCGCCGGTACGCTGCGCGCCCCGGCCAACGTCCGCCAGGCTGGGACCCATGCGACGAGCTCTTCCCGCGTCGATGTTCGCCGCCTCCAGGTCCGCCAGGTGCCCCTGCGTGAACAGCGGCGCTACGGCGAGGCGTTCCGCGAGCGCGCCGCCTTCGAACAGCTGGCGCGACGCACCGCCGAGCTCGGCGGCGACCTCGTCCACGACCTCGGTGACGAACTGGCGGCCGGGCGGCTCGCGGGCGGGGCGTAGCGCATCACGCCTCGGTTGACTCGCCGTCCGACCGAGCCCCCGGCCCGCCAGGGCCGTGCGCGTCCGCGCGCCGTGCCGAGAGTTGGGCATCGACCTCACGTCGTACGGACTCGACCTGTACGGCGTGCTCGTGAGGCAGGCCCGCAGCCGTCCGGCCTGCGGCATCGACCGTGGTGACGGCGGTCTCCAGTTCGCCGAAGGCGAGTCGGCATTCGGCCAGCCGCAGCCGGATCACCGCGCGCGCCGCGCCCTCGGCCGGACCGTCGCCGTGCAGCAGAGCGTCGTCGATCCCCTCGTAGAGACCGGCCGCGGCGCCGAAGTCCCCGGCCAGACGGAGCCCGTCCGCCACTGCCCGCCACACACGGCGCACCAGTGGGCGGCGGGCTCCCCACTCCCCGCGCACCCGTTCCGTCAGTGCGCTCAGACGGCCGGTCGCGTCACCGGGTTCACCGGCGGCGATCTCCGACTCGGCCCGCGCGCACAGCAGTTCCACCGCGCGGGTGTCCAGCCACTCCGCCTCGCCCGCCACCAAGGACGGGACAGGGGGCGCGGCGGGGGCGCGGCGTGTGCGTACGGCCCGGGCCGCGGGCCGGCGAAGCGGCGCCGTGGCGTCGGGGTGCGTGCGCGGACGGGGCCCGGGGTCGCCGGGCTGCGGACCGAGCGGTTCGAGGACCGCCAGAACCTCGCCCACAGGTGGTCGCTGTCCGGGCTGCTTGGCGAGCATGCGCAGCACGAGTTCGTCGATCGCCTCGGGGATGCCCGCGGCGTACACACTCGGCGGCAGCGGCTCCTCGTAGAGATGCCTTTCAGTCAGCCCGGAGTCCGCGCCGAGCGGGAACGGCGGGCGCCCAGTGAGCAGTTCGTAGAAGACGCAGCCGAAGCAGTACACGTCCGTCCGCGCGGTGGGCTCGCGCTCCAGCAGCTGCTCCGGCGCGAGATAACCGCGGGTGCCGAGGGTGGAACCGTGCGCCGTGTACCGGGTGGCGTCGGACCGCAGCGGCTTGGCGATGCCGAAGTCGATCAGGACGACCGCCCCCTCGCCGTCGATCATGATGTTGGCCGGCTTGATGTCCCGGTGCACGACAGGCAGCGTGTGCGCGCAGGCCAGCGCTCCCGCCATCTGTACGGCGACCGCGATCGCCGACGCCAGCGGCAGCGGCGTGTGCTCGTCGAGGAAGGTTCGCAGGCTCACCCCCGTCACCAGCCGCATGGCGATGTACGGCACACCCCGATGCGTTCCGCTGCCGTACAGCTCCGTGATGCCCGGATGGTCGAGCGTGCCCAGAAGTGTGGCCTCGCGCCGGAACCGGGCGTTCCTGACCGCGAGTTCAGCCTCCCTCTCGTCGAGGTCCAGGGCGTACAGGGCCTCGGAGTCGTGGCGTAGGAACTTCACCGCGACCTCGCGACCCGCTGAAGTCGCGTGACCCTCGGAAGTCTCACTGTCCGGGGAGACCTCGCGGGCCCGCCAGACGTGGGCCATCCCGCCCTTACCGAGCGACTCCGCCAACTCGTAGCGCCCGTCGATCAGATCACCCGTGCCGGGCCTGTACATCTCCGCGTACGAATCCGCGTCCACGCCGCGCCGCCCTTCGTCCTTCCGCACCATCCGGCACAACAGACTAGCGTGAAGCAACTGCCTTGCTAGATCTTCATGGACTCAGTTCACAGGCATATGTCATGCTGGATCGCGTCCGGGGTGCCGTGCATAGACTGCCAGGCCCGTTGTCCTGGACGTCCACATTGCCCTTGCCGCCTTGCAACGGGGGTCACCATGCAAAACCCACCGGGTGTGGCCGGAGAGGACTGGCTGATCAAGGCGAGTCCCCGGATGGCTCGGCCCGACGCCGCGGCCTGCCCCACGCACCGCCGCATCGCGAGGCGGCCCCAGCTCGTCGCCGAACCGGCCGTGCCGTTCCTGTCCACACCGTACGAGGAGTTCGGATTCGGCCCGCTCT
>NZ_JBEHZD010000290.1:0-9766 GCF_040240285.1 Streptomyces sp. HSW2009
CCCCCCCCCCCCCCCCCCCCCCCCCCCCCCCCCCCCCCCCCCCCCCCCCCCCCCCCCCCCGGCCCGCGCCGCCCCCCCCCCCCCCCCCCCCCCCCCCCCCCCCCCCCCCGACAGGGTACGACGGGGTGGCCCCGCCGTCATAGCTGCCTACTGGTCGCGGAAGCGAACGATCTTCACGAACTCGTCCGCGTCGAGCGCCGCGCCACCGATCAGCGCGCCGTCCACGTCCGGCTTGGCCATGATCGCCGCGATGTTGGCCGCCTTGACGGAACCGCCGTACTGGATGCGCACCCGGTCGGCCAGGTCCCGGCTGTAGAGCTCGGCCAGCCGCTTGCGGATCGCCCCGCAGACCTCCTGCGCGTCCTCGGGCGTGGCGACCTCGCCGGTGCCGATCGCCCAGACCGGCTCGTACGCGATCACGATGGTCTCGGCCTGCTCGGCGGGCAGGTCCTGCAAGCCGCCGTCCACCTGGGCGAGCGTGTGCGCCACGTGCTCGCCGGCCTTGCGGACCTCAAGGCCCTCGCCGACGCACAGGATGGGCGTGATGCCGTGCTTGTAGGCGGCCTTCACCTTGGCGTTGCAGATCTCGTCCGTCTCGCCGTGGTACTGCCGGCGCTCGGAGTGGCCGACGGCCACGTAGCTGCACTTGAGCTTGGCGAGCATGGGCCCGGAGATCTCGCCGGTGTACGCGCCGGAGTCGTGCGCCGAGATGTCCTGGGCGCCGTACTTGATCTTCAGCTTGTCGCCGTCGACCAGCGTCTGCACCGAGCGCAGGTCGACGAAGGGCGGCAGGACGGCGACCTCGACGGCCTCGTAGTCCTTGTCGGCGAGCGCGAAGGCGAGCTTCTGGACGTGCGCGATGGCCTCAAGGTGGTTGAGGTTCATCTTCCAGTTGCCCGCCATCAGCGGGGTACGGTCACTCACGGTGTTCAGTCCTCCAGTGCGGCGAGGCCGGGGAGCGTCTTGCCTTCGAGGTATTCGAGGCTGGCGCCACCACCGGTCGAAATGTGGCCGAAAGCGTTCTCGTCGAAGCCCAGGATGCGCACGGCCGCTGCCGAGTCCCCGCCACCGACCACCGAGAAGGCCGAGCTGTCGAGGAGTGCCTGGGCGACGGCCCGGGTGCCGTCGGCGTAGTCGGGGTGCTCGAAGACGCCCATCGGCCCGTTCCAGAAGACGGTGGCCGCGTCGGCGAGCTTCGATGCGTACAGTTCGCTGGTCTTGGGGCCGATGTCCAGGCCCATCTGGTCGGCGGGCATGGCGTCCACGGCGACCGTGCTGGGGTGCGTGGCCGCCTTGGCCGCCAGGTCGGGGAAGCCGGGCGCGACCACGACGTCGACGGGCAGGACGAACTCCACCCCGCGCTGCTCGGCCCGCGCCAGGTACTCGCGGACGGTGCCGAGCTGGTCTTCCTGGACCAGCGAGGTGCCGATCTCGTGGCCCTGCGCCTTGAGGAAGGTGAAGACCATGCCGCCGCCGATCAGGATGCGGTCGGCCTTCTCCAGCAGGTGGTCGATGACCCCGAGCTTGTCGGAGACCTTGGCACCGCCGAGCACCACCGCGTACGGGCGCTGCACGTCGTCGGTGAGCTTCTTGAGCACGCCGACCTCGGTGGCGATCAGGTCGCCCGCGGCGTGCGGCAGTCGCGCCGGCAGGTCGTAGACCGAGGCGTGCTTGCGGTGCACGGCGCCGAAACCGTCCCCGACGTACAGGTCGGCGAGGGCGGCGAGCTGGTCGGCGAACGCGCCCCGCTCGGCGTCGTCCTTGCTGGTCTCGCCGGCGTTGAAGCGGAGGTTCTCCAGCAGCGTGACCTCGCCGTTGCCCAGAGCGGCAACGGTGGCCTTCGCGCTGTCCCCCACGGTGTCGGTGGCGAACGTGACCTGCTTGCCGAGCAGTTCACCGAGGCGCACCGCGACGGGGGCGAGTGAGAACCGCTCCTCCGGCGCGCCCTTGGGACGGCCGAGGTGGGAGGCGACGATCACCTTGGCGCCGGCTGCGGCGAGCTTGGCGATCGTCGGGGCGACGGCGCGGATGCGGCCGTCGTCGGTGATGGTGGCGCCCTCAAGCGGCACGTTCAGGTCGGCGCGTACGAACACGCGCTTGCCCTCCAGGCCGCCCTCGATGAGGTCGTCGATCGTCTTCATGGTTCCTGGACTCCTTGCGTCTCCTCGGTGGGCCTGCTGCACGGGACAGGGCTCGGACGACGCGGCGTCGCGTCACCCGAGCCCTGTCCGCACGACATCTCGGTGCCCCGCTGACCGGGGCTCCGCTCCGCGCTCCGTACTCACGGCCCGCCCCGGCAGTGCCCGCGGGCGGGCCGGGCCGTGCGACGGGGATGTTAGAGCTGGCCGCCGACGAACGTGGTCAGGTCGACCAGGCGGTTGGAGTAGCCCCACTCGTTGTCGTACCAGCCGACGACCTTGACCTGCGTGCCCTGCGCCATGGTGAGCGAGGAGTCGAAGGTGCAGGAGGCCGGCCAGTTGACGATGTCCGAGGAGACGATCGGGTCCTCGGTGTACTCCAGGACGCCGGCGAGCTGGCCCTCGGCCGCCTTCTGGAACGCGGTGTTGATCTCGTCCTTGGTGACCTCGCGGCTCAGTTCGAGCACCAGGTCGGTGACCGAGCCAGTGGGCACGGGCACGCGCATGGCGATGCCGTCCAGCTTGCCCTTGAGCTGCGGAAGGACCAGGGCGGTGGCCTTGGCGGCGCCCGTCGAGGTCGGGATGATGTTCTCCGCGGCGGCCCGGGCGCGGCGCAGGTCCTTGTGCGGGAAGTCCAGGATGCGCTGGTCGTTGGTGTAGGCGTGGACCGTGGTCATCATGCCCTTGACGATGCCGAAGTTCTCGTCGAGGACCTTCGCCATCGGCGCCACACAGTTGGTCGTGCAGGACGCGTTGGAGATGACGTGGTGCTGGGCCGCGTCGTACTTGTCCTGGTTGACGCCCATGACGATGGTGATGTCCTCGTCCTTGGCGGGCGCGGAGATCAGGACCTTCTTGGCGCCGGCGGCGAGGTGCTTGGCGGCGTCCTCACGCTTGGTGAAGATGCCGGTGGACTCGATGACGATGTCGGCACCGAGCTCGCCCCAGGGCAGGGCGGCCGGGTCGCGCTCGGCCATGGTCTTGAAGGTCTGGCCGCCCACCGTGATGGTGTCCTCGGTGTGGCTGACGTCCTGCTTCAGACGGCCCAGGATCGAGTCGTACTTCAGCAGGTGGACCAGGGTGGCGTTGTCGGTCAGGTCGTTGACACCGACGATCTCGATGTCCGCACCCTGCTCCAGGAGCGCGCGGAAGTAATTGCGACCGATACGGCCAAAGCCGTTGATGCCTACGCGGATCGTCACGAACCGATCTCCTCGTTGGTGTGCCGGTCTGGACGCCGGCGAGCTGTATGGGATGTCCCCGACCGCCCTCGACCCTACCTCGTACGCGACCCGTACGTGACATTTGACCGGCGCCCGACAGCCGCTCAAACACGGGCCTGGGCCGCCACGGAGCCGGTGCGGGAGCAGCCCGCCGGGCCCCTGACGACGACGGGCGGAACACCGGGTGAACCCGCGGGTGAGCCGACCGGGAAACACCGGGGGACCATCGGGTGAGCGGAGCGCCCCACCCTTGACCGCTTCACCGCGCCGGCCGCTCACTATCAGATGGCGGGGGCGAACGGAAGGGCGTGCGATGGCCGCGGGCGCCGCGGCCGGCACGCGACGGCGCGGGTGGCAGCGGCCGGCACGCGGCGGCCGTGGGGACGGGTGGCGTCTGCGGGGGTGGCCGGTGCGCGGCCGTCCGCGCGGCACTGCGGTACGCGACGTCCGCGAGGGCAACCCGTACGCGGCCGTCCGCGAAAGGTACGGCCAGTACGCGGCGCCCGCGAGGGGAGGGCGGTACGGGGGGCGCCCGTCCGTGGAGGTCGGGCGGCGGCCGGCACGCGGCCCCGCCCTCGAAGGGGGTGGCCGGCACGCGGCCGTCCGCGGAGGGTACGGCCAGTACGCGACATCCGCCGGGGCGGGCGGCGGCCACGGACCAGGGCACTCCGGCGGCGCCCCGCCCGCCTCCCCCACGAGCCAGCCGCCATCCCATGCCGGGGCAGCCGCCTCCCCCTCCCGCGCAGGGTCAGCCGACGACGCCCTCGGCCATCTCCTCGCCGAGGTCGGCGAGGTTGGACTCGGTCCCCGGGATGCCCAGGTCCTGGGCGCGCTTGTCGGCCATGGCCAGCAGTCGTCTGATCCGGCCGGCCACCGCGTCCTTGGTGAGCGGCGGGTCGGCGAGCGCGCCCAGCTCCTCCAGGGACGCCTGCTTGTGCTCCATCCGCAGCCGCCCCGCTGCGGCCAGGTGCTCGGGCACCTCTTCGCCCAGGATCTCCAGGGCGCGCTGCACGCGGGCGCCGGCGGCGACCGCGGCCCGGGCCGAGCGGCGCAGGTTGGCGTCGTCGAAGTTGGCCAGCCGGTTGGCGGTGGCCCGCACCTCGCGCCGCATCCGGCGCTCCTCCCAGGCGAGCACCGACTCGTGCGCGCCCAGCCGGGTCAACAGCGCGCCGATGGCGTCCCCGTCCCGGACGACGACCCGGTCAACGCCGCGCACCTCGCGCGCCTTGGCCGCGATCTGGAGCCGGCGGGCCGCGCCGACCAGTGCGAGGGCCGCCTCAGGCCCCGGACACGTCACCTCAAGGGAGGAGGAGCGGCCGGGCTCGGTGAGCGACCCGTGGGCGAGGAAGGCGCCGCGCCAGGCCGCCTCCGCATCGCAGGTCGCACCGGAGACCACCTGGGGGGGCAGGCCGCGGATCGGTCGGCCGCGGCCGTCGACCAGCCCGGTCTGCCGGGCGAGCTGATCGCCGCCCGCCACCACCCGCACCACGTACCTGCTGCCTCTGCGCAGCCCGCCGGGGGCCATCACCACCAGATCGGAGGCGTGCCCGAAGATCTCCAGGATGTCCTTGCGCAGCCTGCGGGCCGCGATGCCGGTATCGAGCTCGGCCTCGATCACAATGCGCCCGCTGACCAGGTGCAGCCCGCCAGCGAACCGCAGGATGGAGGAGACCTCCGCTTTCCGGCAGCAGGTCCGGGTGACGGGAAGCCGGGAAATCTCATCCTTCACCGCAGCCGTCATCGCCATGGGCCGATCCTTCCATGCATCCGAAAAATACGGTCATACGCGGCGGCCAACAGCTCGGGGTCGTGCCTGGCCGAGCCGCCCCCGGCATCGAGCTGGGGGCAACTTCCAGGCGCGGCCACCGGCGCCAGCTCGACCGTGCCGCCGAGCCGCGCCGCGGCCTCGCGGAGGGTGTCCCGATCGAGCACGGCGGCCTCGTCGGCCAGCACCACGTCCAGGGCGAGTTTAGGGGCGTGTCGGGCCAAAACCTCCAAATGACGCTGCGGAGAGAATCCTTCGGTTTCGCCGGGCTGTGGTGCGAGGTTCAACGAAAGGACACGGCGCGCCTTCGTCTCGATCAGCGCGTCCAGCAGTTCCGGCACCAGCAGGTGCGGTATCACCGACGAGAACCAGGAGCCGGGACCGAGCACCACCCAGTCGGCGTCGAGCACGGCGGCGACCGCCTCGGGCACCGCCGGTGGGTCGTGCGGGACCAGGTGCACCGACTGCACCTCGCCCGGCGTGAGGGCGACGGTGGCCTGCCCGCGGACGGTGCTGATCTCCTCGGGCCGCTGTGGGTCGTGGCCCCTGACCAGGGCCTGGAGCTCCAGCGGCACGGCCGACATGGGCAGCACCCGGCCGTGCGCGCCGAGCAGCCTGCCGACCCATTCCAGGGCCTTGACGTGATCGCCGAGCTGCTCCCAGAGGGCGACGATGAGCAGGTTGCCGACGGCGTGGCCGTGCAGCTCGCCCTCGCTGGCGAACCGGTGCTGGATCACCCGGGCCCAGGTCTGTCCCCAGTCGTCGTCGCCGCACAGCGCGGCCAGCGCCTTGCGCAGGTCACCGGGGGGCAGGACGCCGAGCTCGTCCCGCAGCCGTCCGCTGGAACCGCCGTCGTCGGCGACCGTGACGACGGCGGTGAGGTCGCCGGTGATGCGCCGCAGCGCCGCGAGCGACGCCGACAGCCCCCGGCCGCCGCCGAGCGCGACGACCTTGGGCTGCGCACGTTGCTGGGTACGGGCTCCGACCAGTCGGCGGAACCTCCGGGAGCGGATCGTCACTCGCGCCCCATGTCCCGGTGCACGAGCACGGTCTCCACTCCCTCGGCCGCCAGCCGGGTCGCCAGCTTCTCCGACATGGCCACGCTGCGGTGCTTGCCGCCGGTGCAGCCGACGGCGATGGTCACGTACCGCTTGCCCTCGCGGCGGTATCCGGCGGCGATCAACTGGAGCAGTTCCGTGTAGCGGTCAAGGAACTCCTTGGCGCCCGGCTGGTTGAAGACATAGCCGGATACCTCCTCGTTGAGCCCGGTGAAGGGGCGTAGCTCGGGCACCCAGTGTGGATTGGGCAGGAAGCGGCAGTCCACCACCAGGTCGGCGTCGACCGGCAGGCCGTACTTGTAGCCGAAGGACATGACCGTGGCCCGCAGCTCCGGCTCCTCGGCGCCGGCGAACTGGGCGTCCATCTTGGCGCGCAGTTCGTGCACGTTGAGGCTGGAGGTGTCGATCACCAGGTCGGCGTCGCCGCGCAGCTCCCGCAGCAGGTCGCGCTCGGCGGCGATGCCGTCCACGATGCGGCCGTCGCCCTGGAGCGGGTGCGGGCGGCGCACCGACTCGAAGCGGCGTACGAGCGCGTCGTCGGAGGCTTCGAGGAAGAGCACCCGCCGCTTGACGTGCTTGGCCTCCAGGTCGGCCAGGGACTCGCGGAGGTTGTCGAAGAAGCGACGGCCACGCACGTCGACGACGACGGCGATCCGGGCGACGTTGCCCTGCGAGCGCGCGCCGAGGTCCACCATGGTGGGGATCAGGGCGGGCGGCAGGTTGTCCACCACGAACCAGCCGAGGTCCTCCAGACACTTGGCGGCCGTGCTGCGCCCGGCGCCTGACATGCCAGAGATGATCACCAGCTCGGGGATGGCCGACGCGTCCGTCGCCTCGCCCGGGGTGCCCGTACTCATCTGCGCTTCATCTCCATCGATCGCGTTCACCGTGTGTCCCCCGTTTCTGATGATGCCGCCGTGGTCGCGGCGTCATCTTCAATGATCTCTCCTGTGGCGGTGTTCACCGCCGGGGCGGCCGGGGCCGCCGGGGCGAGGGCCGCGGCGACGGTCTCGGCCGTCTTGCGGCCGATGCCGGGCACCTCGCAGAGTTGCTCGACGGTCGCCGTACGTAGCCGTTTGAGCGAGCCGAAGTGCTTGAGCAGGGCGCGCTTGCGGGTGTCCCCGAGCCCGGCGACCGCGTCCAGCGGGCCGGCCTTGAAGCTCGCCGCGCGCTTGCTGCGCTGGTACGTGATGGCGAACCGGTGCGCCTCGTCGCGCACTCGCTGCAACAGGTACAGGCCCTCGCTGCTGCGCGGCAGCACCACCGGATCGTCCTCGCCCGGCAGCCAGACCTCTTCGAGCCGCTTGGCGAGACCGCAGACGGCCACGTCGTCGATGCCGAGCTCGTCCAGGGCCCGCTGGGCCGCGGCGACCTGCGGCTGCCCGCCGTCGACCACCACGAGCTGCGGCGGGTAGGCGAAGCGGCGCGGCCGGCCGTCCTCCTCGCGCGGTCCGTCGGCGCCCCGGTCCTCTTCCGCAACGTCCGGGCCCGGCTGCTCCGCGCCGAGCGGGCCCGTGCCGGGTTGCCCCGTGGCGAGCGGGTCAGCGCCGGGCTGCTGCACAGCGAGCAGGCCCGCGCCGGGCTGCTGCGCGCCGGGCTGGCCTGGGTCGAGCGGGTCCGTGCCGGTCAGGCCCGTACCGCCCACACCGCCGGCAGGCGGTTCGCCCGCAACGCCCGCCGACCGACCGACGCCACCACCAGCACCACCACCAGCAGCCAGGTCCCACTCGCCGGTCTTCTGCATCTCCTGGAGGTAGCGCCGGAAGCGGCGGCTGATCACCTCGTGCATGGAGCGGACGTCGTCCTGGCCGGCGAAGGACTTGATCTGGAAGCGGCGGTACTCGCTCTTGCGCGGCAGGCCGTCCTCGAAGACCACCATGGAGGCGACCACGTCATCGCCCTGGAGGTGGGAGATGTCGAAGCACTCGACCCGCAACGGCGCGGTCTCCAGGTCCAGCGCCTCGGCGATCTCCTCCAGCGCCTTGGAGCGGGTGGTCAGGTCGGACGCGCGCTTGGTCTTGTGCAGCACCAGGGCCTGCTGGGCGTTCCTGGCCACGGTGGCCATCAGGTCCTTCTTGTCGCCGCGCTGGGGTATGCGCAGCGACACGTTCGCACCGCGACGGTCGGTCAGCCACTGGTTGATGGCCGCGGTCTCCTCGGGCAGCACCGGGACCAGCACTTCCTTGGGCACCGCGTCGCCGCGCTCCTCGCCGTACAACTGCTGGAGCGCGTGGGCGACCAGGCCGGCCGTGTCCACGGCCTCGACCTTGTCGGTGACCCAGCCGCGCTGACCGCGCACGCGCCCGCCGCGCACGTGGAAGATCTGCACCGCGGCCTCCAACTCGTCCTCCGCGACCGCGATCAGGTCGGCGTCGGTCGCATCGGTGAGGACGACGGCGTTCTTCTCCATGGCGCGCTTGAGCGCCTCGACGTCGTCCCGCAGCCGGGCCGCCTTCTCGTACTCCATCTCCTCGGACGCCTCGCGCATCCGCGCTTCGAGGCGGCGGATGTAGGCGCCGGTGCGGCCGGCCATGAAGTCACAGAACTCCTCGGCCAGCGCCCGGTGTTCCTCAGCGCTGACCCGGCCCACGCACGGGGCCGAGCACTTGCCGATGTACCCGAGCAGACAGGGCCGACCGATCTGGGCCGAGCGCTTGAACACCCCGGCGGAGCAGGTGCGGACGGGGAAGACGCGCAGCATCAGGTCCACGGTCTCGCGGATCGCCCAGGCGTGGCCGTACGGGCCGAAGTAGCGGACGCCCTTGCGCTTGGGGCCGCGCATCACCTGGACCCGGGGGAACTCCTCGTTCAACGTGACGGCCAGCGACGGGTAGCTCTTGTCGTCGCGGTACTTGACGTTGAACCTGGGGTCGAACTCCTTGATCCACGCGTACTCCAACTGGAGCGCCTCCACCTCGGTGGAGACCACGGTCCACTCCACGGACGCGGCCGTGGTGACCATGGTGCGGGTCCGCGGGTGGAGGTTCGCCAGGTCCTGGAAGTACGAGGAGAGCCGCGGGCGCAGGCTCTTCGCCTTGCCCACGTAGATCACGCGGGCGTGCTGATCCCGGAACTTGTAGACCCCCGGCGAGTCGGGGATCTGTCCCGGCTTGGGGCGGTAACTGCTGGGGTCGGCCATGGTCACCACCCTACTGGCGGGGTGTGACAGTCCGGCCGCGGTGCGCCGCCGGCACGTGGCGCGCCGGGCAGGGGGGGGCGGAGACGCCACGGGCGGCCCGGGCAGGTGGCGACGGGGCGCGGGCCGCGCACACCTGCGCGCCGTGGCCGGCGCCGACCCGTGCCGTGGACCGGCCGGCGGGCACGGCGTGGGCACAGCACCGGCACGGCCATCGGCGCTGACCAGCGACGGCGTCCGCCAACGGCGGTCGGTGGCAGGCAAGACGGCGGCCGGCGCCGCGCCACGAACAGAGGGTTGTGCACCTCGCCGGACGCGGCTGCGGGGGGGGGGGGGGGGGGGGGGGGGGGGGGGGGCCGGCGGCCGGGGGCCCCCCGCCCGCCCCCGCGCGCCCGGGCGCCGGCGCCGGCGCCGCGGGCCGGCGCCCCCCCCCCCCCCGCCCCCCC
>NZ_JBEHZD010000291.1:0-9761 GCF_040240285.1 Streptomyces sp. HSW2009
CCCGGCGCGGGGGGGGGCGCCGCCGGGGGGGGGGGGGGGGGGCCCCCGGCGGCGGGGGGGGGGGGCCCCCCCCGGGGCCGCCCGGGGCGGGGGGGGGCGGGGCGGGGCCCCGGCAGGCAGGTATCCAGGGCTTCACGTGGTGTTCTCCGGTCGGGCCGTCCGCTGCCAGGGGTAGGTCTTGCGCAGCCGCGGGTCGTCGCCGGTCAGGGCGCGCGGTGCGGGTGGGGCCGAACCGTCGTCCACGGCATCGGCTCGCGCTCCGGACGCCGACCCCGCGCCGGCCGCCCCGGGCTCGTCCACTCCCCAGTCGTCCGCCACCGGACGGCCACCACCAGCACCACCCGCGCCTCCGCCACGGCCAACACCGCCGGCGCCACCCGCACGGCCCGGACCTCCAGCAGCCCCGGCACCACCGGCCGTTCCCGTGTCCGGTTCGGACCGCCAGTGGCGTAGCGCGGCGGCCTCCATCCGGATCTGCTCGCTGAGGTCGCCTAGCTCGTCCTCGGCGAAGTGACCGGCCCGGTCCTGGATCGCCCAGCGCAGCGAGTCGGCGGACTGTGTCACCCGCTCCGTACGCTTGCGGAGTTCTGGCAGTCGGGTCGCGATCCGGGTCCGGTCGGGCTCGGATTCGAGGCGCCGCAGGTCGTCGTCCACCTCGTGGCCGTGCGTGCTGAGTCGTTCGAAGAGGGCCAGTGACTCGGTGAGCGAGCCGTCCTCGGCCGCGGCCGTGTCCAGCGCCTGCCGGGTCGCCCGCATCGAGGTCCGCAGCGAGATCCGCAGCTCGGCTATCTCCGCCACCGGCCCGAGTTGCGTGTACTGCTTGGCCCGCAGCTTGGTGTCCTCCACCGTGCGCCGGGCCTGGGAGACCGTGCGGTCCACACCCCGCTTCGCCGCCTTGGCCACCTTCACGGCGGCGTACACGCCGGCGGCGATGCAGAGCAGGAACACCAGACCCAGGATGGCCACTACGGCTTCCATCGCGCTCCCGCAGGTCTCGGAGGTGGACAAGATCGCGCGAGGCCGCGGCCGGGTCCCGCACGCGGGCCGGCGACAGCCGTCAGTTCCTACGGTAAACGGCGCGGGCGGGTCACGGGTTCCCTGTGGACCCGTAACCCGCCCCTAGGTGGCTTCCCTGATCTCATCAGGCCACCGCACCGATCGTGTCCGGCTCGGATCGTGTCCGGCCCAGAACGTGCCCGGCTCGGATCGTGCCCACCGCAGGTCGTCTCCGGCACCGAGCACGTCCCGTACGGCTCGTACGGCTCGTACGCGACACAGGTCGTGTCCTCCGTCAGGCACGCCCGCGCCGGCCAGCCGACCGGCCCGACCAGCGCAGACGCCCCCGTAGAAGAGCGGCACCCGACGCCCGGGACCGGTCAGCC
Source organism: Streptomyces sp. HSW2009 (assembly GCF_040240285.1). Taxonomy (NCBI): domain Bacteria; kingdom Bacillati; phylum Actinomycetota; class Actinomycetes; order Kitasatosporales; family Streptomycetaceae; genus Streptomyces; species Streptomyces sp. HSW2009. The sequence goes on from NZ_JBEHZD010000291.1 coordinate 1,383, forward strand.
CCCGCCACCTGACGGTCAGCTTCGATCTGAACCACTCCGCACTGGCCCGGCCCGACCCGCGTCAGGCCACCCCGACCACCCACGCCGACCCACACCAGGCCACCCCGGCCCACGCCGATCCGCGCCAGAGCACCCGATCCATGCCCATCCGCGCCAGGACCCAGACGGGCCGGGCCCGCACAGGCAGGCCCGGCCCACGCCGGGCAACCCCACACGGCCGCGACCCGCGCCAGGCCACGCGGACCCGTTCCGATCAAGCCGGAACGATGTTCACCAGCTTCGGTGCCCGGACGATCACCTTGCGGATCTCCGCCCCGCCGAGGGCCGCGACCACCGCGGGGTCGGCCAGCGCGAGCTGCTCCAGCTCCGCGTCGGAGATCGACGGCGCCACCTCTAGCCGCGCCTTGACCTTGCCCTTGAGCTGGACGACGCAGGTCACGGACTCGTCCTGGACGTAGGCGGGGTCGGCGACCGGGAACGGGACGTACACCACGGATTCCGTGTGCCCCAGCCGGTGCCACAGCTCCTCGGCGATGTGCGGGGCCAGCGGCGCGGTCAGCAACACCAGTGTCTCCGCCACCGACCTGGGCACCTCGCGCACCTTGGTGACGAAGTTGTTCAGCTCGGTCAGCTTGGCGACCGCGGTGTTGAAGCGGAGCTGCGTCACGTCCTGCGTGATGCCGTCGATGGCCTTGTGCAGGGCGCGCAGCGTGGCCTCGTCCGGCTCCGCGTCGACGACGGTGACCTCGCCTGACGCCTCGTCGACCACGTTCCGCCACAGCCGCTGGAGCAGCCGGTACTGGCCGACGACGGCCCGGGCGTCCCAGGGCCGCGACACGTCCAGCGGGCCGGTGGCCATCTCGTACAGGCGCAGCGTGTCGGCGCCGAACTCGGCGCAGATCTCGTCGGGCGTCACCGCGTTCTTGAGCGACTTGCCCATCTTGCCCAGCAACTGGCTGACCTGCTCGCCCTGGTAGAAGAAGGCGCCGTCGCGCTCCTCCACCTCGGCGGCCGGCACCGGGAAGCCGCGGCTGTCCCGGTAGACGTACGCCTGGATCATCCCCTGGTTGAACAGCTTGTGGAACGGTTCGGCCGAGGAGATGTGGCCCAGGTCGTGCAGCACCTTGGACCAGAAGCGCGCGTACAGCAGGTGCAGCACGGCGTGCTCCTGGCCGCCGACGTACAGGTCGACGCCGCCGGTCGGCTGGCCCTCGCGCGGGCCCATCCAGTACTGCTCGACCTCCGGGTCGACCAGTCGGTCGCTGTTGTTCGGGTCCAGGTAGCGCAGCTCGTACCAGCAGGAGCCGGCCCAGTTGGGCATGGTGTTGGTCTCGCGCCGGTAGCGCTTGGGGCCGTCGCCCAGGTCCAGTTCGACGTTGACCCAGTCCTCGTTGCGGGACAGCGGGGTCTCCGGCGAGGTGTCGGCGTCGTCCGGGTCGAAGGTGCGCGGCGAGTAGTCGTCGACCTCGGGCAGTTCCAGCGGCAGCATCGAATCGGGCAGCGTGTGCGCCACGCCGTCCTCGTCGTAGACGATCGGGAAGGGCTCGCCCCAGTAGCGCTGCCGGCTGAACAGCCAGTCACGCAGCCGGAAGTTGACCGAGCCCTCGCCGATGCCGCGCTCGACCAGCCACTGCGTGACCTTGGTCTTGGCGTCCTTGACCACCAGACCGTCCAGGGAGACGTCGGCGCCGGCGGAGTTGACGATCTTCGCCTCGTACGAGTCGAACGCGGCGTCCCAGGTGCTCGGGTCGGTGCCGCGGTCGTCGCTCGGCTCCACGACGCAGCGCATCGGCAGCTCGAAGGCGCGGGCGAAGGCGAAGTCACGGCTGTCGTGCGCCGGCACGGCCATGATCGCGCCGGTGCCGTAGCCCATCAGGACGTAGTCGGCGATGAAGACGGGCGCCTGCTCGCCGCTGACCGGGTTGGTCGCGTAGGCGCCGGTGAAGACGCCGGTCTTGTCCTTGGCCTCGGCCTGCCGCTCGACGTCGGACTTGGCCGCGGCCTGCTTGCGGTACGCGGCGACCGCCTCGGCCGGCGTGGCGTGGCCGCCGGTCCACACCTGGTGCGTGCCCTCGGGCCAGGCGGCCGGAACGATTCGCTCCACCAGCTCGTGCTCGGGCGCCAGCACCATGTACGTGGCCCCGAACAGCGTGTCCTGGCGGGTGGTGAAGACCGTGATCCGCGCGTCCCCGTCGGCCGCGACGGGGAAGTCGACGCGGGCGCCCTCGCTGCGGCCGATCCAGTTCCGCTGCTGGAGCTTGATCGCCTCCGGCCAGTCCAGCGCGTCCAGGTCGTCGAGCAGCCGGTCGGCGTACGCGGTGATGCGCATGTTCCACTGCCGCAGCTTGGCCTTGAAGACCGGGAAGTTGCCGCGCTCGGAGCGGCCGTCGGCGGTGACCTCCTCGTTGGCCAGCACGGTTCCCAGGCCCGGGCACCAGTTGACCGGCGCGTCCGAGGCGTACGCCAGGCGGTAGTCGCCCAGCACGCCCGCGCGCTCGGCGGCGCTCAGCTCGCCCCAGGGGCGCCCGTCCGGGGTGGCGCGCTCACCGGAGGTGAACTGGGCGATCAGCGTGTCGATCGGGCGGGCCTGCTGGGCCTGCGGGTCGTACCAGGAGTTGAAGATCTGGGTGAAGATCCACTGGGTCCACTTGTAGTACCCGGGGTCGATCGTCTCGATCGAGCGGCGCTTGTCGTGGCCCAGGCCCAGCCGGCGCAGTTGGCGCCGGATGTTGGTGATGTTCTCCTCGGTGGAGACCCGCGGGTGGGTGCCGGTCTGCACCGCGTACTGCTCGGCGGGCAGACCGAACGCGTCGAAACCCAGCGTGTGCAGGACGTTGTGGCCGGTCATCCGGTGGAAGCGGGCGTAGACGTCGGTGGCGATGAAGCCCAGCGGGTGGCCGACGTGCAGCCCCGAGCCCGACGGGTACGGGAACATGTCCATGATGAACTTCTTGGGCCGCTCCACCAGCGCCCCCCGCCCAGCGGGGTCACCGGCGAGGTCCCCGGTCGGGTTGGGTGCCTCGTACGTGCCGTCGGCGTCCCAGAAGTCCTGCCAGCGCGCCTCGATGTCGGCGGCCAGGGCGGCCGTGTAGCGGTGCGGCGACGCGGCTGCCTCGGTAGCGGTGTGGGTCTCGCTCATCGTCCTCAAGCTCCATCGATGGTCTCTGCCAGCGGATATGTAGGGAAACAAAAAATCCCCTCGCACAGGAGGGGACGCCGCGCTGAGTCCGACCGGCTTGCGCATCGGTCGGTGCTGATCAGCGCGGCCCGCTAAGCAGAAGGCGTACGGCACGCATGGCCTCAGGTTACCGCAGGCGCATAAGAGGCCGCACCGGCCTGGCCGAGGGGCGGACGGCCACCGCGGTTACGGACCGTACGGCAGCGTCTCGCGCGCGGGCGACACCTCGCACTGTCCGGCCACCCCGTACGACGTCCGGGCCGTACGGCTTCACCCCGTACAGCCCCGAGCCGTATGACGTCGCCCGATACGGCCCTGATCCGCATATCCCCGCCCCGTACAGCCGGTCGCTTCGTGGCAGTGCGCAGAACTGCTCAGGATCACGTCGGGTCGCGCCCTTCACTGCACTCACTCCGCGTCCGCGCGGCAAAGGCGAGCAGAAACGACGAAAGCGACCTGGTCCGCATATTCCGCGGACACAGATCGCTTTCGCTTCTGTGGAGCTAAGGAGAATTGAACTCCTGACCTCCTGCATGCCATGCAGGCGCTCTACCAACTGAGCTATAGCCCCATATTGCCTTCCGCTCCGGTTCCCCTCGGCGGCATCGCCTACATTACACGGACCGGCTGGGCTTTGGCCAAATCAATGGTCGGGGGCCGGTCCGACGGGCCGTCAGCGAGGTGGGGCGGAGTGCGGTCGCGGGCCCGGTTCGGCGCCCGGCGGGTCGACTGTCCACGGGCCCGACGGCCACGATCGCCGCAGGTCAGTGCCGTGCCGCCGACGCGACGTGCACTGCCGCCGACCGGCCCCGACCGTGGCCGTGACGCCCCGCGGAGAGCCACGCTCCCGGCCACGGCCCCGGCCCAACCCAGGCCCCGGCCATAAGCTCCGCCGACTAACCACCACCGGCGAGCACCGCCCATGAGCGAACAGCACCGCCCGCGGGCAAACAACAGCGCCCGGGTCCGCGTACTGCTGCGGGCCGGGGCGCTGGAGAAGGCTTAGGCGGTGGCGAACGAGTAGAAGCGCTTGAGCGTGCAGTGCTCGTCGAGCAGCCGCCCGTAGATCGGTTCGCCTTCGAGTTCGCGGTAGGTCTCGATGGGGTCGCCCTTTATGATCAGCGCCCGCGCGCACTCGACGCACCAGTACTGATAGTCCGCATTGAGCGGCTCCATGTCGCGGACGATCGGCGTGCCGCTGCCGCACCAGTCGCATTTCCGGCTGTGTGCACCCATCAATCAGCTCCAGCTATGGCCGCAGGCCGTGCACACATAGGAGATCCCGCCGTTGTCGCCCAGCACTTGCGCCACGTGCGCCGAGCCGCAGGCCGGGCACTGCAACACCGTGACGTCCCTTGTCGTGGACCGCATTCCGCCGGGCGTCGGGGCACAGGAGCCGTCGGCGTACGCGCATGGCACGGCGTACTCCGGCAGTCCGTCATGTTCCTGTGCTTCGGCGATCTCCAGCAGGTGACTGACCTCCTCCAGGATTCCGGTCGGCATCGCACCGCCCCTCCCATCGGCACCGTCCCCTCGCGGCGATCCCGATTCTGTCATGGGACGGCGCGCAGGTCAGCGTCACGGCCACAGCCCGCTCGCGGCGGTCGCGCAGCGCGCCGTACACGCCCGGGCCGCTGGAGCGGTACGGACGGGGGCGCTGGGGCCGGGCGGGGCCCGGCTGTCGCGCGGCCCCCGATCCCGCGGACGAGCGGGCGCCGCCCCCCGGCCGGCCGAGCGACGGACCTCAAGCCCGGGGCGCCCGGCGTCGTCCCGCCGGCCGCCGACGAACATCTACCGCGCCGCACCCGGGGCGCCAACTCCCTTGCCCGGCAAGGCATATGCGCCGCCACCCGGCAGCGCTCCGGGCGCTCGCCGGCCCCGGCGGACCTCATGCACCTCAGGGCTAAGGAGAGAGTCGGCCCCCGGTGCAGACCGATGGCAGAAGGCCGCGTACGTGAACGGGGACGGGGCCGAGCCGCCCCGCACCGGCGCGGAGCGACTCCCCCATCGGGGTGCGCAGGGCCGCACCGGACGACATCCCCCGCCCGTACGGAAAAGCCGAGCAGAAACGACGAAAGCGACCCGGTCCGCGTATTTCCGCGGACACAGATCGCTTTCGCTTCTGTGGAGCTAAGGAGAATTGAACTCCTGACCTCCTGCATGCCATGCAGGCGCTCTACCAACTGAGCTATAGCCCCGCTGTTCCTTCGTGGAGGTGAACCCGTTTTGTGGGGCTCACTTCCGTTCCGTGAACGAGCAGAAGCTTAACCGGTGACCTGCCCAAACGCGAAATCCGCGGTCGGAGGTCAGTCGTCGTCGCCGAGGACGGGCTCGGGGAGGGTGCCCGCGTTGTGTTCGAGGAGGCGCCAGCCGCGGGCGCCCTGGCCGAGCACGGACCAGCAGCAGTTGGTGAGGCCGCCGAGGGACTCCCAGGTGTGCGGGTCCAGGCCGATGAGGCGGCCGATGGTGGTGCGGATGGTGCCGCCGTGGCTGACCACGACGAGCGTGCCGTCTTCCGGCAGCTTCTCGGCCATGGCCTGCACCAGCGGGGCGGCCCGGTCGGCCACCTCGGTCTCCAACTCGCCGCCGCCGCGCCGCACCGGCTCGCCGCGCTTCCACGCGGCGTACTCATCGCCGTAGCGGGCCATGATCTCGTCGGGCGTCAGGCCCTGCCAGACGCCCGCGTACGTCTCCCGCAGCGCGGCGTCATGCATCACGTCAAGGCCGGTCACCGCGGCCAGCTCGGCCGCGGTCGCGGCGGCCCGGCGCAGGTCGGAGGCTATGATCGCGTCCGGTTTGAGCGCTGCGAGCAGCCGGGCCGCGCGCCGGGCCTGGGTCAGTCCGGTCTCGGTGAGCTCGATGTCCGTGGAGCCCTGGAAGCGGCGCTCCAGGTTCCAGGCGGTCTGGCCGTGTCGCCACAGGACGACACGGCGCCCCCGTCCCCCGCCGGAGCCGCTCAGTGGAGCTCACCGTCCAGGTCGTCCTCGTCCGCCGCCCTCGCCTTGGCGTGCTCGGCGGCCTTGCCGTGGGTGGCGAGCGCGTCGGCCGGCAGGTCGAGCTGCGGGCAGTCCTTCCACAGCCGCTCCAGCGCGTAGAACACGCGCTCCTCGCTGTGCTGGACGTGCACCACGATGTCCACGTAGTCGAGCAGCACCCAGCGGGCGTCGCGGTCGCCCTCGCGGCGCACCGGCTTGGCGCCGAGCTCCTTGCTCAGCCGCTCCTCGATCTCGTCGACGATCGACTTGACCTGGCGGTCGTTCGGCGCCGACGCGAGCAGGAAGGCGTCGGTGATCGCCAGTACGTCGCTGACGTCGTAGGCGATGATGTCGTGCGCGAGCTTGTCGGCCGCTGCCTGAGCGGCGGTCTTGATGAGCTCGATGGAGCGGTCCGTGGCGGTCACAAGCAGGGCTTTCCGGTCGGCGGAGCCCCCGTGCCGGGGCAGGGGGCGGGTGACTCAAGGGTCTCACGCCCCACCGACACTTCCGCCAGCCGTTTGTTTGCCACACCGGCCTGCCGCCGGGCCGCACCGGTCGGGTCGTCCTACCGGGCCGGACCAGCGAGCCGCGCCGCCAGGCCGGGCCGACCTCCCACCGGCCGGACCACCGGGCCGGACCAGCCTCCCACCGAGCCGCACCACCAGGCCGGACGGCCAAGCCGCGCCGCCCGGCCGGGCTGCCCCCACGAGGTCGGGCCACCGGGCCGCACCGCCAAGCCACACCGCCGGGCCCTGCCCGGCCTCCCGCTGGACCGGCCCGTGCCGCGGGTCAGCCCGATCGGCCCCCGAAGTCGCTGCCGAGCACCACCGTGACGTCCGCGTTGGCCGCGCCCTTGCCCTGGGCCACGGCACTCGCGGGCAGGCCGAGTGTCGCGGCGACCTGCTTGGCCTGGTCGGCGTGTGCGGCGTCCGCGTAGGTCACCCGGGAGGTGCTCTCGGTACCCGCGGTGCCGCCAGCGACCACCGTGAAACCGCCGTTGACCAGCGCGACCTGCGCAGATCCCGCCTTGGCCTCATCGCCCGTGGCGTTGCGCACACTCACCCGCGGCGCGCTGCTCGCCCCGTCCTCGGGCTGCTTGACGGAGCCGCCGAGCACGTCCTTCACCACGTTCTCAGACGCCGCGTCGCTGAGCGTGCCGTCCGGCTGCACGGCGAGGAGTTCGGTGGCGTACGAGCCGTCGTCGGCGCGTTGGGCGAGGCCGGCGAGCGAGGCTCCGAGTTGCTTCTCGGAGAGCGAGGGGTCGGGGATCTGGGCGAGCTGTTCGACCGTGCTGGTGGCCTTGCCCGGGTCGGTGGAGATCTTGTCGAGCACCGCCCGCATGACCTGGCCGAACCGGCCGAGCTGCTTGTTCTGGTCCTCGCTGGGCTCGCGGTGGGTGGCGTAGGCAACCGCGCCCTGCCCCGTGAGCTGCGCCCCCTTGCCTCGCTTGACCAGCGGGTCGTCGCCCTCCTTGGCGCCGGGCACGAGCACGTCGGTGTCAACGGTGATCCCGCCGACGAGTTCGACCAGGTTCTCCAGGTAGGGCGTGTCCAGTCGCCAGGTGCCCTGGATGTCGGAGCCGAGCAGGGCGCTGAGGGCGTCCCTGGTGCCGCCGGCGCCCTCGCTCTCGACGGCGTTGCCGAGGGTGGTGGTGCCGTTCTCGCCGGGCACGGCGAGTGCGTTGGGGAGCAGCACGGTGCTGCCCTTCTTCGTCGTGGCGTTGTCCACGAGCAGGATGCTTGAGCTGCCGCCGCCCTTGGTCTCGCGCAGGTGGACGACGATCACCTGACGGCGCTGCGCACCACCCGCGCTCGCGCTGTCCTCGCTGCTGCTCGACATGCCGGGCAGCTTCTCCGCGTACCAGAGGTAGCCCACGCCACCGCCGACGACCAGGGCGAGCGCGGCCCCGCCGGCGATGAGCCTGGTGCGCAGTTGGCGCTTGCGCCCGTCGCGGCGCTCGGAGCGGGTCTCGGCGAACTTCAGCCAGTCGATGACGTCTTCGGACTCTTCGTCCTGCTCCTCGATGAAGGAGAACTGTTCCGTCCGGTAGTCCTCGCCCGGCGCGTCCGCCGCCGCGTCCCCGGCCCGTGCGCCGGCGGCCGGTACCGGCTGCTGCTGTCCGGCCCGGCGCTGGGCGGTGCCCGCCGGGGGGGGGTGTCGTTTTAACATCTGACGCGGGCGCCGGTACACCGTGTGTAGATGTGGGTGGGGGGCGGTTGATTTAAA
>NZ_JBEHZD010000292.1:0-9716 GCF_040240285.1 Streptomyces sp. HSW2009
CCCGCTCTCTTTAGCCCGCCCCTCCGGCCCCGACCCCCTGCGTCCGGCCGGCGGGGGGGGCGGGCTGGGGCCCCCCCCCCCCGCCGCCTTTCCCGTTCGCCGGCCCGCCCCGCTCGGCACCCTCGCCCCGTTCGGCCCGCTCGCCCCGTTCGCCGCGAGCGCGAAGCTCTGTACGGGCTGCCGCGTCCGGCCCCCGCATGCGCGCGTCCGCCCCGCTCGCGTACAACCCCCTGCGTACGCCCTGCTCGTGCACAGCCACATCCGCCCGCGCCGCGCGCCGCTCACCCCGCCGCGAGGCCGTCCAGCGTGAGGTCGCGGAAGCGGCGCCAGTCGCCCACGGCGTGGCGGCTGAGCATGGCGACCGCGCCCACGGCCATGTAGAGGTCGGCGACGGTCACGTCGGGGCGCAGGCTGCCGTCCGTCCGGCCGCGGCGGGCCAGTTCCTCGCCGACGGCGATGAGCGCGTCGCCGACCGCGCCGCCGCGCGGCGCCGTGGAGCCGAACGTCGCGTCGATCACCCCGGACAGGCCGCGGCCCTCCTCGTGCACCTCGCCCCCCCGGGTGAGCAGGCAGCCCAGCGCCCGGCGGGCGTCCGGCTGAGGCAGGCACTGCTCCTCGGCGAAGGCGAGGATGCCCGCGAAGCGCTGTTCGGCGACGGCCTCGACCAGCACCTGCCGGGTCGGGAAGTGCCGGTAGACGGTGCCCACGCCGACCCCGGCCGCCCGGGCCACCTCGGCCATCTGCACCTCGTCGCCGCGCTCGGCGAACAGCTCCTGGGCGACCTCCAGCACCTTGAGCCGATTGCGTTCCGCGTCGGCACGTGACGGCCTTGACATTCCACCGCATCCTCTGCTGAGCTCTAAACGGAATCGGATTCCGAATCCGAATTCGTATCGGAAGGATAGCCCATGTCTGAGCACCGCTTCATCCTCCTGGACGCCGGGGCCTCGCGCCCGACGCGGGTGCCGCTGCCGCCCGCGATGGCCGTCAAGGCCGGCACCGAGGACACCGAGGGCCGGTTCTCGCTCCTTGAGGTGGTGGTCGCGCAGGAGATCCCGCGCCATGTCCACCACGTCTCGGACGAGTGCGTGTACGTGCTGGACGGGGAGCTCGCGGTGGAGTTCGACGACCGGACTCACACCGTTGCGGCGGGCCAGTTCGTGCTGTTGCCGCACGGTGTCCCGCACGCCCTGCGGCCCGCCGGGCCCCGGCCGCCGCGGGTGCTCCAGATCTCCTCGCCGGGCGGCTGGGAGTGCTTCCTCCAGGACATGATCGAGAACCGGACCCAGATCAGCCGTCAGGGCCGGCTCGACCCGGCCCCGCTCAACCGGATCGCCGCCCGGCACCAGATCACCTACGAGGAGCCTGGGCAGCCGGGGCCGGCACAGGCCGCCGCTCCTGACTCCGACTCTGGCTCTGGCTCTGGCTCTGGCTCGAATGGCTCTGGCTCGACCTCCGAGACCGCCTCCGGCACCGGCACCAGCTCCGGCCAGCGGGAATCGGCGTAACCCGGCACCGCGCTCCGCGCGCGGCGCCCCCGGGGCGGGCGGGGCCGTTCCGCGGCGCATCCCCCTACCGATGTGGAGAGCAGGACTCATGACGAGATGGAACGAACTCACCGCGTACGTCGATGGCGCGGCCGGTGGCCGCCGGAGCTGGGCGGTGGCGACCGTCGTGGCGCGGCTCGCGCTGGCGGCGGGGTTCCTGTCCGCGGTCGCCGACCGGTTCGGGCTCTGGGGCGAGGCCGGCACCAACGCCGTGGCCTGGGGCGACTACGACGCGTACCTGGCCTATGTGCACGATCTGGCGCCGTACCTGTCCGGCGGGCTGGTGGACGTGGCCGGCGGTGCGGCCACCGCGGTCGAGCTCGTACTCGGCGGCACGCTGCTGCTCGGAGTCTGGGTGCGGCTCTCGGCCTGGGCGAGTGCGGCAGTGCTGTGCGGCTTCGCGCTGTCGATGTTCTTCTTCGCGGACTTCGAAGCGCCGCTGAACAGCTCCGTGTTCAGCGCCGCTGCCGCCGCGCTGCTGCTGGCGCTGGCCCCGGCCGATGGGCTGGTGCTCACGCTCGACCGGCGGCTGGCGCCGGGCCGGGACACGGTGCCGCGGGAGCCCGCGCGCCGGGGATAGCCGGCCGGGGGTAGTGCGGCCGGTCGGGTCGTCGAAGGGCCGGACAGGGGACGGCCCTTCGACGGCCGGGCCCCGCCACCGGCTAGAAGTTGACCGAGGCGGCCACCGGCAAGTGGTCGCTACCGGTGTCGGGCAGGGTCCACGCCGAGACCGGTTCCACGCCGCGCACCAGGATCTGGTCGATGCGGGCCATCGGGAACGAGGCGGGCCAACTGAAGCCGAAGCCGTCGCCCGCGGCGCCCTGCGCGGAGCGGAGCTGCGAGGTGACGGGAGCCAGCGCGCGGTCGTTGACGGTGCCGTTCAGGTCGCCGAGCAGGATCACCCGCTCCAGCCGCTCGGCCCGGATGGCCGCGCCCAGCGCTCGCGCGCTGTCATCGCGCTGACCTGCGGTGAAGCCCGCATTGAACTTGACGCGTACGGAGGGGAGATGGGCCACGTACACCGCGACCTCACCCTTGGGCGCGGCCACCGTGGCTCGCAGCGCGCGGGACCACCCCATCTGGATGTCCACGATCCGCGCGTCCTTGATCGGGTACGTGCTCCACAGCCCGACCGTGCCCTGGATCGTGTGGTACGGGTACGCCGACTTGAGCTCGCGCTCGTAGGTGGGGGCCGCGTCGCCGGTCACTTCCTCCAGCGCGACCACCTGCGCGCCGGACGCGGCCACGTCCTTGGCCGTACTAGCCGGGTCGGCGTTGTCGGCGTTGACGTTGTGGCTGACCACGGTGAGGTCGCCACCCGATCCGGACTTGCTGGTCAACAGACCGCCGAAGAGATTCAGCCAGACGATCACCGGCATCAGCAGCGCGACCAGCGCGGTCGCCGAGCGGCGCACCAGCGCACAGACCAACAGGATGGGAATGCCCACCATGCCGATCCACGGCAGAAACGTCTCCAGCAGGCTGCCGAGGTTGCCAACGTTGTTGGGGATCTGTGCGTGCAGGATCATCAGCAGCGCGAGCAGCACCGCGAACCCGGCCACCACCAGACCGCGCCGCCACACCTCGCGGCCCCGCCAACCGTCGATCAGCCGCCGCCCGTGGTCCTTGAGGCGCTCCGCCCGAGAACGGGCCGGTCCGGGCTCGTCCCGGTCGTGCCCGGTCTCTTCCGCGTACGCCTGCGCCATGCGTCGTCCTCACTAGCTCACCGGCCCGCCACCGCCTAGACCATAGGTGATGACCAGGGTGTTTCCGACGCTCCGGGTGGGCGCCTCGAAAGTGAGGACGAGTGGCGGGCGGGCCCGGGTTCCGTTTTCGACGAGTTGGGCGGGGCCTGTGACGCGGCCGGCACAAACCGTCGTAGATCCAATACAAGGAGTGCAACAAGGGCAGGGGCCCACACAGCGCTGCACAGCGCGCATCACCGCCGGCGCCGACATGCGACGACTGGCCGGAACTCCCCCGTCCGGCGGGCGCTTCGCCCGACTTCGCCCCGGCCGGTCTGCGGAGTCCGTGAATTCCGTGGAGTCCGTGAATTCCGCGGAGGGGTGGGGCGGTCGGTCGCGCCGCACGTCTAGCCGTACGGGATGCGCGGACGCCGCGTCGTACGACACGAGCGGGCACCATGCCCACCCCGCGCCGCCGCACCCGGTGCACGGGCACGGCGTACGGGCTCAGCCGCGCGGGCGCACCCCGTCCAGGACGGTGTCGACGATGCGCTCGGCGAGGCCCTCGGGGAGTTCCTGCCACTCGTGCAGCAAGACGCGCGAGAGCATCGGGCCGACGAAGAGTTCGGCGACGAAGTCGACGTCCTCGTCCGCGCGGATCTCGCCGCTGGCCATGCCACGGGCGAGGATCTCGCGCATGACCTGTTGCCGCTTTTGGATCACGTTCGTGTGGTAGGCGTCCCAGAGTTCCGGCTGCGCCTTCACCTGGGTCAACACCGTGAGCACCAACGCTGACTGGCGCTTGGCGATGCCGCGTCGGCGCATCGACTCCAGCATCTGGACCAGGTCGTCGCGGACGGACGTGCCGGTGGGCGCGGGCGTGTCGATGTCCAGGGCCTGCATCACGTCCAGCATCAGCGCGGGCTTGCCCGACCAGCGCCGGTAGACGGTGGCCTTGCCGACGCCGGCCTCCCGGGCGATGCGCTCCATGGACAGGTCGGCGACCGTGGCGCCCTCTTCGAGCAGCCGCAGCACCGTCTCCACGATCGCGGTGTCGGCCGCGGCGCTGCGCGGGCGCCCCCGCCGCTCCCCCGCCCCACCGCCGGCCGGTTCGGGCAGCGCGTCGAGCCCGTCGCCGGCGACGGCGGTGACCGTGGCACGGCGGGGGCCGGGGGCGCCGGCCGTGGTCGTGGCTGCGGCGGGATGGGGGGAACCGGGGGCGCCGGCCACGGCCAGGACCGTGTCCGTCATGGGGGCTGCGTCCGTGGCCGTGGCCGTAACGGTGTCCGTGCTCGCGGCCGTATCCGCGCCCGCGTCCGCCGCGGAAGCGGCCCGCCCTTTCGGTACGGGTACGCCCGCGGGGCGGTCGGTGCCGGCCGGGGCCGGCACGCCATCCGGCGCACTCGCTCCGGCGCCCGTCGGTCGGGCCGCCCCGTCGCCGGGCGCGCGCCGGGCGCGGCCTGGTGGTGAGGTGGTCCGACCGGGCGTCCGGCCGGCGTCGGATGGCGTGGGGATCACCGGTGTGCCTCCAGCGTGTTCGGGCCGCCCACCGACCCCGCCGCGCCTGCCGCACCCGCCGTACCGGCTGCACCGGGCTCATCGCCGCCGCCCGGCGCACCGGGCCGCTGGGCCGGGGCGGGCTGCTTGCCGGGCAGGAACACCGCCACGACCAGCGCACCGAGCACCGCGACACCGGCCGCGGCGACCGCCGTCAGGTGCATGGCGTGGATGAAGGCGTCGTGCGCGGGCGCGACCAGCGCCTTGCCCTGCTCGCCCATCCGCTGCGCCGCGCCGAGCGTCGCCTCGATGGACTCGCCCGCGCTGTGGCGCTGTTCGTCGGAGAGGCCGGGGACGGCCTTGAGTTCGTCGTCGATGCCGTTACGGTACGTGGTCGACAGCAGCGATCCCAGTACGGCCACTCCCAGCGCCCCGCCGACCTGCCGGAAGGTGTTGTTCAGCGCGGAGCCCGACCCCGCCTTGTCCCGCGGCAGCGACTGCATGATCGCGACGGTGACCGGCGGCATGATGTGCGCCATGCCCGCGCCCTGGAGGAAGAAGAGCACTTCCAGGACCCAGATCGGGCTGTCCACGTCGAGCAGCAGGAAGCCTGCCAGCGTCCCGGCGATCACCACCATGCCCGCGGTGCACACGGCGCGCGCCCCGAAGCGGTCCACCACAAGGCGGGTGCGCGGCGCGAAGATCAACTGGGCGCCGGCCAGCGGCAGCAACAGCAGACCCGATTCCAGAGCGCTGTAGCCGCGCACGCTCTGGGTGTAGAAGACGATGAAGAACGTGACGCCCATCAGCGCGAAGAAGACCAGCGCGATGGCGGCGATGGCGGCCGAGAAGGCGGGCTTGCGGAAGTAGCTGATGTCGATCGCCGGGTGCTCCACGCGCCGCTCGTACCAGACGAACAACAGCAGGACCAGCAGGCCACCACCGCTGGTGCCGAGCACCTCGGGGTCGGCGAAGTCGGCCAACTGGCCGCCCTTGATGATCCCGTAGACCAGCAGCACCAGGCCGATGACGGACAGCAGCACGCCGATCGGGTCGAAGCGGCCGGGCGAGGGGTCGCGGGAGTCCGGCACCAGGACGACCATCGCGATCAGTCCGACGATCACGACCGGAACGTTGACCAGGAAGACCGAGCCCCACCAGAAGTGTTCGAGCAGGATGCCGCCGGTGATCGGGCCGATGGCGATGGCGAGGCCGACGGCGGCGACCCAGATGCCGATCGCCTTGGGCTGCTCGTCGCGCTCGAAGACGTTCATCAAGATCGCCAGGGTGGCGGGCATCACCAGGGCGCCGCCGAGGCCCATCACGGCCCGGTAGGTGATCAGTTCGGCGGGCGAGCCGGAGAACGCGGCGAGCACCGAGCCGATGCCGAACACCAGCATGCCGGCGAGCAGGATCTTCTTGCGGCCGATCCGGTCGCCGAACAGACCGGCGGTGAAGAGCAGCCCGGCGAAGACCAGGGTGTAGGAGTTGATCGCCCATTCAAGCTCGCTCTGGGTTGCCCCCAGACCGGTCGGTTCCGGCTGCGAGATGGTCTTCATGGCGACGTTGAGGATCGAGTTGTCGAGTACCACGATCAGCACGCTGAACATGAGGACGACGAGGATCGCCCACCGCCTGCGGTGGATCGCCTCGGGCACGGTACGGACCGTGGCTATGTCGGATGGTGTTGCCATGCCGGCCAGGCTATGCCCATTCCGAAACGAGACCGTCTCGTATTGGAAAGTCTTTACGTAGAGATGGGGGCGAGGAGACCTGCCGCGGGGCGGGACGCCGGCCGCGGGGTGCCGGCCACGGGGCGGCGGTCTGCCCGCGGGGGCCCGCAGCGGGGTGCCGGCCGCAGCGCGGGACGAGGTTCCGCCCACGGGGCTTCGACCGCGGGGCTCGGCCGCGGGCCGCGGGGCTTCGATCCCAGGGCGCTGACCGCAGGTCTCCCACCACGGGACAGGCGTGGCCATCGGGTGTCCGGATAGCGGTCGTGGCCTGTGGGGCGAACGGGACCCAAGGGCCCTTCCGCACCGTACGGGCCACGTGCCAGCATGGAAGCGGTCCAGGGACGCCGTCAGGGCGCCTTGAGATGACGAAAGCGGAGACACGTCATGACGACGCATGCCTCGAACCAGGCTGCATCCACCCCACCCGCCACCCACGCATCCGCCTCGGGCGCCACGGGCGCATCCGCCCCAGACGCCCCCGCCGCGTCCGGTGCCGGTGCCGGCGCCGCGCGCGACAAGGCGCTGTACGGGGGCAAGGGCTCCCGCCGGATCACCGTCCGCGACATCGCGGCGGCCAAGGAGCGCGGCGAGAAGTGGCCGATGCTCACCGCCTACGACGCGATGACCGCATCGGTCTTCGACGAGGCCGGCATCCCCGTGATGCTCGTCGGCGACTCGATGGGCAACTGCCACCTCGGGTACGAGTCGACCGTGCCGGTCACCATGGACGAGATCACCATCCTCTCCGCCGCGGTGGTCCGCGGCACCCGGCGCGCCCTGATCGTCGGCGACCTGCCGTTCGGGACCTACCAGGAGGGTCCGGTGCAGGCGCTGCGCAGTGCGACCCGGCTGGTCAAGGAGGCGGGCGTGGGCGCGGTGAAGCTGGAGGGCGGCGAGCGCTCGGCCGACCAGATCGAGCTGGTGGTGCGCTCCGGCATCCCGGTGATGGCGCACATCGGCCTCACCCCGCAGTCCGTCAACGCCTACGGCGGCTACCCCGTGCAGGGGCGCGGCGAGGAGGCTGCCCAGCAGTTGCTGCGGGACGCCAAGGCCGCACAGGACGCGGGCGCGTTCGCGGTGGTCCTCGAACTCGTACCGGCCGAACTCGCCGCCGAGGTGACGCGTTCCCTGCACATCCCGACGGTGGGCATCGGCGCGGGCGCGGAGTGCGACGCGCAGGTGCTGGTGTGGACGGACATGGCCGGTCTGAACGGCGGCCGGGTGCCGCGTTTCGTCAAGCAGTACGCGCAGTTGCGGCAGACCCTCGGGGCCGCCGCCCGCGCCTTCGCCGACGACGGCGGCGGCGGTACGTACCCGGCACCTGAGCACGCTTTTCACTAATAGCCTGGCAAGAGGCGGGTCATACCCGCGCGTAGTGGCAAATGGCGCCGAATTACCCCATCGGACCAGTCACGACCAGGCCAAACACCCATTGGACGGGCCCCCCCCCGGGGGGGGGGGGGGGGGGGGGGGGGGGGGGCCCGGCGGGTGGGTCAGCTCAGGTGGAGCTGCTGGCCCGGGTAGATCAGGTCGGCATCGGTGATGATGTCGTCGTTCAGGTCGTACAGCTTGGCCCAGCCGCCCTTGACGCCCTCGGCCTCAGCGATCTTGGCGAGCGTGTCGCCGGACTCGACCTTGTACTCGCCGTCGCCCTTCTTGATCGTCTTGGGGGCGGTGTGCTGCGGCGCGGCCTGCTGCGGGGCGGCGTGGCGCGGCACGTAGCGCTCGGCGCTGCGGCTCGGGGCCTGCTCCTGGGTGGTGCGCGGCGCGGCGTGCTTGGGGGCGGCCTTCGGCGCGGCCTGCTGCGGGGCGGCCTGCTGCTTCGGCGCGGTGTGCTGCTTCGGCGCCTGCTGCTTGGGGGCCTGCTGCTTGGGCGCGGTGTAGCCGCCCTGGGTCAGGTTGACGCCACAGTGCGGCCAGGCGCCCTTGCCCTGGCTGGCGAGGACCTTCTCGGCGATCTGGATCTGCTGCGCCTTGGACGCCTGGTTGGCGGTCGGGGCGTACGCGGTGCCGCCGTACGCGGCCCAGGTGGAGGCGGAGAACTGGAGGCCGCCGTAGTAGCCGTTGCCGGTGTTGATCGACCAGTTGCCGGTGGACTCGCACTGGGCGACCTGGTCCCACTGCGAGGTGGTGGCCGCGTTGGCGTTGGCGGCACCCATCAGCGGCACGGCGACGGCCGCACCGGTCACGCCGGCGAGCGTGGCTATCCGGGTGGCCTTGGACGGACGACGGTGCTTGCCCTTGGAAATCAGCATGTTGGTTTCCTCACCGACGCCTACGAGGTGAGCTGTCGGGTTCGGACTGTGAGTTGCCCGGCCGCGGTCTCCCGCAGCTTCACCCCTAGCCGTTCAGCCCCCTCGTACCCCGGACCGTTCGGCACTTACCTGTGGTTCCCCCGCTCCTGCCTTCGGCGCTTGACGCGTCGGTTCCCCCCGGCCGCCGGCAGGATTCGGCGTGACGACCAGTGGCGCTCGCGGTGGCGAGCGATGAAGACCGTAATCACAGATGCCCGGAGTGCTCAAACCCCTACATCCCTGGAAAGTCAGTGGGGTTTACCCGCAAGAAATTCACATCCCCGCAGGTCAGACAGCACGGCTACAGATTGGGCAAGCGAGACACGCCGGGAAGTCAAAGAGACCCATGTCTCACTTTCGCCAAACGGGGCACATCGCCACCAATTGCCCCGCCCTGCGGCCCCTCAGCGTTCCGCTTTCACTCCAAGGTCAAGCTTCTGACCAGGCAAGATCAGGTCCGGGTCGGCGCCCACGACCTTTTCATTTGCCTCGTAGAGCGCCGGCCAGCCGCCCGGAGTCTCATGGCGCTCGGCAATCGCCGACAAGGTGTCGCCGGAACGCACCTCGTGCTTACCCTCCGTGACGCCGTCCGCGTCCTTGACCCCGTCGCGCCCGCGCTCGCTGCGGTCGACGTGGCGACCCTCGGGACGCTCCGTCGCGCCGTCGCCACGGTCCGCGTCCGCGCCGGGCTCGGGGCTCGGTTCGCCGCGGTGCTTGCCGGTGCCCGCGCCGGCGTCCGCGCCGGCCTCCGCGCCGGTCTCCGCCGCGTCGTCGCTGCCGCCGGCGTGCCGGCCGCGTGCGGCCCGGTGTCTTATACACCAGTCCGGGCCCACGAGACGGCCTGCTATGGGGGTTTGGGGGGTTGGGGGTGGAAAAAAAAGGGTGTGGGGGGGGGGGGGGGGGGGGGGGGGGCCGTGTCGGTGCGGTGGGGGTGTGCGGTGCACGTGCAGTGGGTGTGAA
>NZ_JBEHZD010000293.1:0-9662 GCF_040240285.1 Streptomyces sp. HSW2009
CCCGCCGTGCACGAGCCGTGGGGGGGGGGCGCCGGCGCGGGCGGCCGCGCCGCCGCCCCCGCGCGGGGGGGGGGGCGGGGGGGGGGGGGGGGGCGCGGGGGGCCGGGGGGGGGGGGGGGGGGGGGGGGGGGGGGGGGGCGGCGGGGCCCCACCCGTCGCGAGGTGGCGCGCGGCCCCGCCGGCCCCGGCGCTCCATGCAGATGCGCTCGGGGCAGCCTCCCCCGGCCCCTGCCCGACGCCGCCGTACCGGGGGTCGGTTCCACCGTGTCGGCCTGGCACCGTACGGTGCCGCCCGTCGTCGGCGGCGAGCGGCCCCGCGCCGTGCTCCGCCCCGAGGCTCCGTGCTCCGTGCCCCGGCGTCCCCTGCCCCGTCGCTCCGTGCTGCACCGCTCCGTGCCCCGCACGGGGCGCCGGCCCAGGCCACGCAGGCGCAGCCTCCTCCGGCGGCTCCGGAGGGTGGTGGCCCGGGCTCGGGCGCCCGCGGTCACCCATCGCCACGGGCCGTTCCGTGTGCGGAGCCAGGCTCCGGTACGCGCGCGAAGACGTCAGGACGGTGCAGCGAACGCAGCCGGTTCAGCGGCCAACCGATCCAGTCGGCCCGCCCTATCACCTTGCCCTCGGGCACATAGCCGCCGCCCGGTGCGCCGAGGCGGTCACGGGAGTCCCGTGAGGCGCTGCGGTGGTCGCCCATCACCCACAGCTTCCCCTCCGGCACCACGATGTCGAAGGGCACCTGGGAGGGGGCGTCCCCGGGGTACAGGTAGTCCTCGTCCACCGGCTGGCCGTTCACCTTGATCCTCCCCTGCTTGTCGCAGCAGGTGACGCGGTCGCCGCCGATCCCCACCACCCGTTTGACGTAGTCGGTCTCGGCCGCTTCGGCCAGGCCGACCGCCGCGAAGGCGGAGCGCAGCAGTGAGGTGACGGGGTTGCTCGGCGGTTCCTCTTCGACGAAGGAGCCGGTGCCGTCGAAGACCACGACGTCGCCGCGCTGCGGCGCATCACCGAAACGGTACGCCAGCTTGTTCACCAGCACCCGGTCTCCGACCTTGAAGGTGTTCTCCATCGACGTGCTGGGGATGAGGAACGGCTGCACGACGAAGGCGCTCAGCAGGGCGACGCAGGTCACGCAGACGGCGGCGAGCAGCCCCACCCGGCGCCATGGGCCGCCGCCGCTCAGCCACGAGAAACGCGCGAAGCGCGACCGCTGCTCCGGACCCGCTACGGGGTCGGGAGAGCGATCGCGCTCCGAAATCTCTGCGTCGGTGTCCATCGGGCCAGAGCCTATCTGGCCAGTCTGTGACCACCTGGCACGCGCTCGACTCAGTTGTCGCGCTTCTCCTTGATCTTCGCGGCCTTGCCGCGCAGGTCACGGAGGTAGTACAGCTTCGCACGGCGGACGTCACCGCGGGTCACGAGCTCGATCTTCTCAACGATCGGGGTGTGCACCGGGAAGGTGCGCTCGACGCCGACGCTGAAGCTGACCTTGCGGACGGTGAAGGTCTCGCGCACGCCGGAGCCCTGGCGGCGGATGACGACGCCCTTGAACTGCTGCACACGGGAGCGGTTGCCCTCGATGACGCGGACGTGGACGTTGACGGTGTCGCCCGGGCGGAAGGCCGGGATGTCGCTGCGCAGCGACGCGGCGTCGACGTTGTCGAGAAGGTGCATGACCGTCTGCTTTCTTCGCCCATGCCACAGGTCATGGACGGGATTCGAAATGTTGATGGGGGTGCTGCTCCACCGGACGAGCGTCGTTCCCCCTGTGGCAGGGGCGCGCGCTGGGCGGACAGCAGCGGCCTATTCTTCCACGACCGTCGCCGGTGGCCCAAATCGACCGTCGGGACCCTGCTGCCAGCCCAGGGCGGCGAGGATCGCACGGTCGCCCTTGTCCAACGTCGCGGGGTCGCACCGCTCGATCAGGTCGGGCCGGTTGCAGGCCGTGCGCCGGAACGCCTCATCGCGGCGCCAGCGGGCGATCTTCCCGTGGTGCCCGCTGACCAGCACGTCCGGGATGGTCCGGCCGCGCCACTCGGGCGGCTTGGTGTAGATCGGCCCTTCCAGCAGGTCAGCCATGGCGCCGGGGGCGAAGGAGTCGTCGCGGTGCGAGTCGGCGTTGCCCAGGACGCCGGGCAGCAGGCGGGCGATTGCCTCCGTCATCACCAGCACCGCCGCCTCGCCGCCAGCGAGCACGTAGTCACCGATGGAGACCTCGTACACGTCGAGCCGGTCGCCGTACTCGTCGATGACGCGGCGGTCGATCCCCTCGTACCGTGCAGGAGTGAAAACCAGCCATGGGCGCTGGGAGAGCTCCACCGCGATGGCCTGGGTGAAGGGGCGCCCGCTGGGGGTCGGCACCACCAGGGCGGGGGTGGCCCCGTCCTGCTCCGTACCGGAGCCGAGCACCTCGTCCAGCGCCTCGCCCCACGGCTCGGGCTTCATGACCATGCCGGGGCCGCCGCCGTACGGGGTGTCGTCCACCGTGTTGTGCCGGTCATGGGTCCACGTGCGCAGGTCGTGGACCCGTACGTCCAGTTGTCCGCGGGCGCGCGCCTTGCCGACCAGCGAGACGTTCAGCGGTTCCAGGTACTCGGGGAAGATCGTGACGACGTCCAGCCGCATCAGGCGCCGTCCCCACCGCGCGCGGTCTCGGCCTGTCCCTCGTCCAGCAGGCCAGGGGGCGGGTCGATGACGGCCCGCTGCTCCGTGAGGTCGATCTCGGGGACGATCTCCGAGACGAACGGCACCATCACCTCACTACCGTCGGGGCGTCTGACGATGAAGAGGTCCTGGTACGGCAGGTGGGAGATCTCGGCGATGCGGCCGACGGGGGTCCCGTCGACGGTCACCACGTCCAGGTCGATCAGTTGGTGGTCGTAGAACTCCTCGGGGTCATCGGGGACCTCCTCGGGGTCGACCTCCGCGATCAACAGGACGTTACGGAGCGCCTCGGCTCCCGTGCGGTCGCTGACGCCCGCGAAGCGCAGCAGGAGTCGGCCACTGTGGACGCGGCCGGTTTCGATCGTCAGCGGCCCCGCCGATGCGGGCTCCGTCGCGAGTACGGCGCCGGGCGCGAGCCTCAGCTCCGGCTCGTCGGTCCGTACCTCGACCGTGACCTCGCCCTTGATGCCGTGGGCGCGACCGACGCGTGCGACTACCAACTGCACTGTGCGTTTCCTTCTCTGCCGCCGCGCGGGCTACGCGGGGGTGGTGGATCGGACGGGAGGGGACGGGGGCGCGAGGCCGACCGACGCCCTGCGCCACGGAGCGCGGGGCAGCGCGGTAGGGCGGGTACGGGCCCCGGGCACCGCCCCGCGGAGCGTGCGCACAAGGGCACCGTGCGCCCGTGCGCGCCCTGCGACGCCGCACGCGCTACGGAGCGTGCAGGAAGCATCACGGAGCGGGAGCCGGGTCGTACGGGCCACCACCTCACCGTAGCCCGCGAACGCGGGACGGGCCGGGGACGACAGTCAGCCGTCCCCGGCCCGTGCCGGTGCTCACTCGCTTTTCAGCGAACCTGGTCCACGTCGACGAGGTCGACCCGGATGCCTCGGCCGCCGATGGCGCCCACGACGGTGCGCAGGGCGCGCGCGGTACGGCCGTTGCGGCCGATCACCTTACCGAGGTCGGCGGGGTGCACCCGAACCTCAAGGACGCGCCCGCGTCGCAGGTTGCGCGACTCGACCTGCACGTCGTCGGGGTTGTCGACGATACCCTTGACCAGGTGCTCGAGGGCTTCCTCGAGCATCCTCAGGCCTCGGTGGACTCGGTGGACTCGGCAGCCGGGGCCGCCTCGTCCGACTTCTTGTCAGCCTTCTTCGCCTTCGGGGTGATCGCCTCACCCTTGGGCTCGTCACCGGCGTCCTTCGCCGCGGCCTCGAACAGCGCGCTCTTGTCAGCCTTGGGCTCGGCGACCTTCATCGGCTCCGGAGCCGGCAGGCCCTTGAACTTCTGCCAGTCACCGGTGACCTTGAGGATGGCCGCGACCGGCTCGGTCGGCTGGGCGCCAACGCTGAGCCAGTACTGCACGCGCTCCGAGTCGACCTCGATACGCGACGGGTTCTGCACCGGGTGGTACAGGCCGATCTCCTCGATGGCCCGGCCGTCACGGCGGGTGCGGGAGTCGGCGACGATGATGCGGTAGTGAGGCGCGCGGATCTTGCCCAGGCGCTTCAGCTTGATCTTGACTGCCACGGGAGTGGTGTCTCCTGGTCTTGACGTGGTTGAGCACTTCGCGTGCCGCGTGGGGTTGCGGTACTTGAGCGCCCGATGGACGCGTCAGCCGGAGGAGAGAGGGGTCCTGTTCGACTGTCGAGTACAGCTCGCTATTGTGCCACAC
Source organism: Streptomyces sp. HSW2009 (assembly GCF_040240285.1). Classification (NCBI taxonomy): domain Bacteria; kingdom Bacillati; phylum Actinomycetota; class Actinomycetes; order Kitasatosporales; family Streptomycetaceae; genus Streptomyces; species Streptomyces sp. HSW2009. Next base: position 4,337 of record NZ_JBEHZD010000293.1, read on the forward strand.
CGCTGCCGGTCAGCCGACCGCGACCACCTCGGGGATACGGAAGGGCTTGCCGCAGCCACCGCACATGATCGGGGCCTGGGCCAGGACCGATGGGACGACTCTCACATTGCGTCCGCAGTCGCACACCGCCTTGACACGCACCCCGCCACCGGACGACCCGTGTCGCGCGGCGGGGCCACGGAAGCTACGGGCGGTGTCGGAGGCGGTCGCCACGGTGTGTGCCTTCAGTGCGCGCTGGAGCCGCTCGGTGGTCGGGCGGTAACGCTTTCTCGCTTCTGGGTTCAGGGTGACCAGCGAGAAACCACTGCTCGGGTGTGGCTCCTCGGCGTGATCGAGGCCCAACTCCTCGGCGATCGCCAGGAATCGGCGGTTGTGGTAGCGGCCGGCACGCGAAGTGTCACGAATGCCGCGGGCTGCGGCGATCCCGTGCACGGCCTCGTGCAGCAGCCGTTCGAATGAGAGCTCGTGGCCACAGGCGGACGACGACTCTCCGATCAAGGATTCGGGCGCGGCGAGATCCGGCAGCTCGGGGTGGTGCCGTTGAATGTCGGCCCACGCCAGCGCCAGTTCCGCGGCGAGAACAGGTGGTGTCGTGCTCACGTCGTGACAACGAGCGGTGGCGGCTGGGTGTTCCGATTCCGGGCATCCCAAATAATTTGCACGTACCAGTCGGTTCACGCTGATGCCTCCTGACGAGGGCGGGTGCGCAGATCTGCGGAGGAGCGGCACGGTGCGCGTCAAGCCGGTACGTACCGGTGCGTACGCCCCGGCGTCCAGGCACCGTCCGCACCTCAGACGACCGCCGCACGCTCTCACCACGCGCCCGCGGCACTGTCAGTCGCTGCGCCGGCTCCGCGCGCCTTCAGCCACGGCCCGCGCGCCTCGAACGGTGCCCCGTCGCGCTGGGCCATGACGCCGTCCAGCCGTGCTCCGTTGCAGCACGGCTGGAGCCCGGACGTCGAATCGTGCGCCGATCGGTCGCTTCCCGCCGAGGGAGCCCGCGTCAGTAAGAGCGGGCGACGATGGCGACCGTACCGGGAGCATCGTCCGCGTCCGGCACCGAACCATCCTCGGCGATCAAACACCGTACGGATACAGCCTGTTCAGCCAGTTTGGCTTCGCCTTCGGGGCCGAGCTTCGCCCACGGGATGCGCGCCCAGCCACCCGCGGTGGCAGCCTCCGCGGCCTCGTCGAGGGTCGACACGTCAGCAGTGCGCTCCTCCCGACGGGTGCGGGACTGCTGGAGCAGCAGCGCCTGGTCCTCTTCGAGGATGCCGGGCAGCGTCTCGGGCAGGGTGTCGGCGCGCACCGGCTCCTTGCCGCCGGGGATGCGCCGGGCCAGCATGGCGGTGCCGTTCTCCAGGTCGCGGGGGCCGATCTCGATCCGTACCGGTACGCCCTTGAGCTCCCAGTCCACGGCGCGGCGGCCGAACGGGATGTCGACCCGGTCGTCGACCTGTACGCGGATGCCGGCGGCGGCCAGCTTGTCGCCGAGGGCGCGCACCGCGGCGACGGACTCCTCGCCCTTGATCGCCAGGACGACGGCCTGGACCGGGGCGAGACGGGGCGGGACGCGCAGGCCGCTGTCGTCACCGTGCGACATGATCAGCCCACCGACCATGCGCGTGGAGACGCCCCACGAGGTCTGCCAGACGAGCTCACGGCCTCCGTCGGCCGACAGGTACTGGGTGTTGAACGCCTTGGCGAAGTTCTGCCCGAGCTCGTGGCTGGTGCCGAGCTGGAGGGCCTTGCCGTCCCCCATCATGCCTTCGAGGGTGAGCGTGTTGATCGCTCCGGCGAACCGCTCCTTGGCGGTCTTGCGGCCGAGTACCACGTCGATGCCCAGCACGTTCACCATGAAGTCGGCGTAGACGTCGCGGTGGATGCGTGCGGCGTACTCCCGCGCGTCCTCGTACGTGGCGTGCGCCGTGTGGCCCTCCTGCCAGAGGAACTCGGAGGTGCGCAGGAACACCCGCGGGCGCATCTCCCAGCGCACCACGTTGGCCCACTGGTTGATCAGCAGGGGCAGGTCGCGGTAGCTCTGCACCCACTTCGAGAAGTACTCGTTGATGATCGTCTCGGAAGTGGGTCGCACCACGACCGGCTCTTCGAGCTCCTTGCCGCCCCCGTGCGTGACGACGGCGAGCTCCGGCGCAAACCCCTCGACGTGCTCGGCCTCACGCGTCAGGTACGACTGCGGGATGAACAGCGGGAAGTACGCGTTGGCCGCGCCCGCCGCCTTGATCCGGTCGTCGAGCTCCCGCTGCATCCGCTCCCAGAGCCCGTACCCATACGGTCGGATGACCATGGTGCCGCGCACGGGGCCGTTGTCGGCCAGTTCGGCCTTGTTGATCAGATCCTGGTACCAGCGCGGGAAGTCGTCCGCCTGGGGCGTGAGAACGGGAGCTTTTGCCATGGCGCAGATCGTACGGGGCGACCGGCACAGAGCGTGAATCGCGCCGGGTCTCCGGGGACGGGGCAGGGGCCACGGGGCGGGCTCATCCTTGTCGGCACGGAGCACGGAGCACGGAGCGGTGGAGCTGGCGTGCGGGGCACGGGGCACGGGGCACGGGGCACGGGAGGAGGATGCGGCACGGGGCTACGGGTCGCGCCGTGGGGCGGTGCGCGGGATGGAGCCGTTCGGCTGGTCTGCGGGGCGCGCCGTTCGTGGCCCCGGTGCGGAACATGGAGCCTCCTTGCCGGACCATGGCCGAGTCGGATCATGTTCGGCGGGGCGGACGGGCCGGCGTCAGGCCGATGGCGGTCTGACGGGCCGAGGCGGTGCGCGTACGCCGCGTGGGCAAGACCTCGCAGCACGGGCCATCGGGCGACGGCATCGATCGCTATCGCCGCGTACGCATGTGGCGTCCCGCGTGTACGCGCACACGCGGGCGGGAGTGGTGCCTCTGGCCGTTTCTCGCCCCGAGGCCCAGGCGGGCGGCGACTGGATCTCTGCGGCCCGTACGCCGCCGCCCGCGGGGCCTTCTCGGGTACGTGCCCGAGCCGCGCGCCTTCCCAGCGTCGTGCTCCGTGACGGTCCTGGGGCCAGACCGCACGGGGCTGCGCGGTGCGGTGGTACAGCGATACATGCGCTCCGGACCGTGCTCTGGTGTACGGCACGGGCGCCCCGCGGCCCCGTACCCCCACAGTGGAGCGCGCTTGCCCCGTGCCCCGTGCCCCAAGGACGAATGGCCCCCCACCCCCCGCGCGAGGCAGCGCCACGTGCTCCGTGCTCCGTGCTCCGTGCTCCGTGCTCCGTGCTCCGTGCTCCGTGCTCCGTGCTCCGTGCTCCGGCGGGAGGGTCATGCGCGGCAGGCCGGTCATGCGACGGGTGGACGGGGCGTGTTCGTGGCACGGCATGCACGAGCGCCGTGGTCCCGGATCGGTGTGCGGGGCCACGGCGCTCGGTTGTGGTGCTCGGGGTTACTGCTGGGGCGGGAGCATGTCCCGGAACTCCTTGGGGAGCTCGAAGGAACTCGCGTCCTTGCCCGCACCCGGCAGACCGAACGCATCGCCCGGCTGCGCGCCCGCGCCTGCTCCCGCTGCGCGGCGCTCCGCAGCGGCCTGCTCCTCAGCCTTGCGCTTCATGGGGTTGCCGCTGCGCTGCTTGCCCTTGGCCTTCTTCTGCGGCTTGCCCTTCTTCCGCGAGCCGCCGCCCATGCCCGGCATCCCTGGCATCCCCGGCATGCCGCCGCCCTGGGCCATCTTGGACATCATCTTGCGCGCCTCGAAGAAGCGCTCGACGAGGTTCTTGACGGCGCTGACGTCGACACCGGAGCCGCGCGCGATGCGGGCACGGCGCGAGCCGTTGATGATCGTCGGCTCCTGTCGCTCGGCCGGGGTCATCGACTTGATGATCGCGGCCGTGCGGTCGACGTCCTTCTCGTCCAGGTTGTTGATCTGGTCCTTGATCTGCCCCATACCGGGGAGCATGCCGAGCAGCTTGGAGATGGAGCCCATCTTGCGGACCTGCTCCATCTGCGCCAGGAAGTCGTCGAGCGTGAATTCCTTGGGGCCCTTCGCCAGCTTGGCCGCCATCTTCTCGGCTTCGGCCTGGCTGAAGGTCTGCTCGGCCTTCTCGATCAGGCTCAGCATGTCGCCCATGCCGAGGATGCGGGAGGCCATGCGGTCCGGATGGAACGCGTCGAAGTCGTCGAGCTTCTCGCCGTTGGACGCGAACATGACCTGGCGGCCAGTGACGTGCGCGATCGAGAGGGCGGCACCACCGCGGGCGTCACCGTCGAGCTTGGAGAGCACGACTCCGTCGAACCCGACGCCGTCGCGGAACGCCTCCGCGGTGTTCACCGCGTCCTGGCCGATCATCGCGTCGACGACGAACAGGACCTCGTCCGGACGCACCGCGTCACGGATGTCGGCTGCCTGCTGCATCAGTTCCTGGTCGATGCCGAGGCGGCCGGCGGTGTCGACGATCACCACGTCGTACTGCTTCGACCTGGCGAACGCGACGGAGTCCTCGGCGACCTTCACCGGGTCGCCCACGCCGTTGCCCGGCTCGGGGGCGTAGACGGCCACACCAGCGCGTTCGGCGACGACCGAGAGCTGGTTCACCGCGTTGGGGCGCTGGAGGTCACAGGCGACCAGCAGCGGTGTGTGCCCCTGCGTCTTCAGCCAACGGCCGAGCTTTCCGGCCAGGGTGGTCTTACCGGCACCTTGGAGACCGGCCAGCATGATCACGGTCGGCGGCGTCTTGGAGAACCGCAGTCGCCGCGTCTCGCCACCGAGGATGCCGACGAGCTCTTCGTTGACGATCTTGATGACCTGCTGGGCGGGGTTCAGCGCCTGGGAGACCTCAGCGCCGAGCGCCCGTTCCTTGACCTGCTTGATGAACGCCCGGACGACAGGGAGCGCGACATCCGCCTCAAGGAGGGCGATACGGATCTCGCGCGCCGTGGCGTCGATGTCCGCCTCGGACAGGCGCCCCTTGCCCCGGAGGTTCTTGAACGTCGCTGCGAGGCGGTCGGAGAGGGTATCGAACACGGCGGTCGCGAGTCCTTCTTGTCGAAGTCGATTCGGCGGTTGACCCCCTAGGGTATCCGCCCGGTCCAGCATGGTCTGCCCCGCGGCCCGTGGCCGGCCACCCAGCACCGGCAGTCACGGCGCGCACACGGGGCCCGTACGGGGCACAGACCGACGGCTCCGCGTCACCACTCAGACTTGCCGGAACGGGCTACGGGGCCGCCTCAACCACGGCGCCCCGTACTCCGCACCTCGCGCGCGAGGCAGCGCCACCCGCTCCGTGCTCCGTGCTCCGTGCTCCGTGCTCCGTGCTCCGTGCTCCGTGCTCCGTGCTCCGTGCTCCGTGCTC
>NZ_JBEHZD010000294.1:0-9585 GCF_040240285.1 Streptomyces sp. HSW2009
GGGGGGGGCGGGGCGGCGGCCCGCCGCGGGGGGCGGGGGGGGGGGGCCGGCCGGGGGCGGGGGCGGGCCGGGGGGGGGGGGGGGGCCCCCCCCCCCCCCCCCCCCCCCCCCCCCACGGTGGGTGTGATCGCTGGTTGAGAGTGACGGTCAGCCGACGCCCACGAAGGCGAGCGTGACCTCGCCGTCGCAGCGTCCGCCGTCGGCGTCCCAGTACCGGTACGACGTGTCGGCCAGCAGCATGGGATCGCCGCCGCCCGGGGTGCGTCGGGTGAGCGAGTTGAAACTCATCTCGCCGGAGAAGGAACGGGGGTTGATCGGCCGTCGGAAATTACTGCCGAAGCGGGCGATGAGGATATCCGGGAGCTGGTGCCGCCAGTAGTCGTCCATCGTCCAGGAGGCGAATCCGGGCATCAGCCCTTCCTGTACGGACTTGGCGACCAGGTAATACATCATCTGGTTGTAGCAGATGTTTACCTCGACCGCGTTCAAGTGCCCGGTGTCATCGATGTAGCACGACTCCGGAATGGCGAATTCGCAACGGGCGGTCGCCAGTCCGCCGGTGGCGCTCACTTCCGCGGAGAGCAGGTATTTGCAGTTCTCCTTGTAGGGGCGCAGCACCGGGGGCAGGAGTTCGCTGTCGGTGGCGTACCACTCGGGGGCCGCCGGCTGGCTGCCGGCGGTCCGTTCGGCGGTGGGCGAACCCATCAGACCGTGAGTCCGTCGTAGAGCTTGTGCTCGTCGTGCACGGTGACCCGGAACGAGGAGGTGGGCTCGGGCGCCGTGGTGTGCAGGGCGCGGTGGATGAGGCTGCGGTTGTCCCAGACGAGCAGGTCGCCCTTTTCGAAGCTCTGAAGGTGGATGTTGGGGTTGCTGAACGTGTCGTCCAACTGCCCAGTGGCCTTGAAGAGTTCGTGCAGCAGGTCCGTGTCGAACGGCTTGCCGTCCTCGTCCTCGATGTCGACGGTGAAGCCCTCGCTGATGTAGAGCACCGTCTCACCCGTGATGGGGTGGGTGAAGGTGGTCGGGTGGACCACGGGCGGGGTCTTGGTCTCCACCTCTTCGAGGATCTCGGAGATCGGGCGGTAGACGTCGTGCGGGCGGATCTTGAAGTACTTGCGGACCGAGTGCCGGCAGCGGGTGCCCTCGGCCGCCTTCTTCAGCTCCTCGGGCAGCCCCTCGTACGCCTGGCCCATGTCGATGAAGTACGTGCCGCGGTTCTTCTGCGGAATGACCTGGGGGTAGATCAGCGTGATGCCGAACGGGTCGGGCATGAACATGTAGTCCGCGTGCCAGAACTTACCGGTCTTCGGCACGCCGATCTGCTTGCCGTCCTTCGGCACGTTCGAGGAGACGAACACCTCGGGTACCTCGGGGTGCTGGTACATCGGCTCGTAGTACGTCTCGGGACGGCCGAGCCGCTTGCCGAGCTCCAGGAATTGCGCGGGGTCAAGGTCCTGATTCTTCAACACCGCGATCTTCTTGGTGTAAATCGTTTCCTTGAGCTGTGCGATATCCGCTTCGGAAGCAGTCGCGTAGTCGAAGCCGTGCACGGCGGCGCCGAGCTTCTTGCCTTCCTGCGGGACGATCTCCATGATGCTTTGCCTTTCGAGGGTGTTGAGAAATTGAGAAGGGAACCCCGGAGCGGGGCGGACGAACTGGATGAGGGGCCCTGGGACGGCGCCCGGGCTAGGCGGGGAGCCGCTCGTCGATGAGCTTGACGGTGGCCGCCAGGCTCAGGTCGGGGTGCAGTTCGTTGTCCTCGATGCTGACCCCGAGCTCCCGCTCGACGTGCATGGCGATCTCCACCAGGGTGAGCGAGTCCACGTCGAGTTCGGCGTACGTGACCTCGGGGCTCACGTCGGCCGGCGGGGTCTCGTGCAACTTGGTGAGCAGGCCGATGAGACGGTCGTAGGTGACGCTCATGATGCGTGCGGTCCTCCCTCTGATACGGATACGGGTTGAGCTGCCGCAGGTGCGGATGGCGTGGGAGATGGCAGGGCGGGCCAGCGCAGTACGCAGGAGCCCCAGGTCAGGCCGCCGCCGAAGGCGGACAGCAGGACCCGGTCCCCGGGCTGGATAACGTTGCCCGCCGCCGCGTCCGCGAGCGCCAACGGAATGGAGGCGGCTCCGGTGTTTCCGACCGACTCGACGTGGGAGATGCAGCGTTCCAGCGGCAGTCCGAGGTCGTCGGCGACGGCGCGCAGGATTCGCTGGTTGGCCTGGTGGGGCACGAAGTGGTCGACGTCGTCGACCTTCCAGTCGGCGGCGGTGAGCGAGGCGCGGGCGGAGGCCGTCATGCGGGTGATCGCGTGCCGGAACACCGCCTTGCCCTGCATGGCGAAGTGTCGTTCGGCGCGGCTGGGTTCGCCGGGCAGCGAGCGTTGCCGCGAACCGCCGGCGGCCACCATGATCAGCTCTTCCTCGGCGCCGTCGCTGCCGAGGTCGAAGTGGCCCACGGCGCCCGGCTCGTCGGCGTACCCGGCGCGCAGCACCACCGCGCCCGCGCCGTCGCCGAAGATGATCGCGTTGGCCCGGTCGTCCGGGTCCACGATGGTCGAGTACGTGTCCGCGCCGATCAGCAGCACCCGGCTGGCCGCGCCCGCGGTGATCAGGCCGGCGGCTGCGGCCCGCCCGTAGACGAAGCCGGTGCACACCGCGCTGACGTCTAAAGCGGCCACGCCGGTGAGGCCGAGCCGGTGGGCGACCAGCGGGGCGGTGGCCGGGCAACTGCGGTCGGGGGTGGTGGTGGCGACCACCACGGCGTCCACCGGCCGGTCCTCGGTCAGGCCCGCGGTCGGCCCGCCCTGGGGAGCCGGCAGGTCGGCGGCGGCCAGCGCCCGCCGGCCCGCTTCGACGGCGAGGTCGGAGGTGGCCTGCCCGGGGTCGGCGAAGTGCCGCTGTCCGATGCCGGTACGGGTCCTGATCCAGGCGTCACTGGTGTCCAGGCGCTGGGAGAGCTCGTCGTTGGTGACGATGCGGGGCGGCACCCAGCCGGCGAGCCCGCACAGTACGGCGGCCCGCTCGCGCCGAGCGCCGGCCACCCGCGGGCCGTCGACGGGTGCGGTGCGGTCGGTATCAGGGGGCTGGGCAGCGGCGCTGGACACGGCGGTCTCCTCGGTCGACTTGCGGTGGAGCGTGACGGACGGCGGTGACGGTGGGCTGGGGACGGCCCGGGGCGGGGACGGTCCTGGCGGGGACGGTCCCGGCGGGATCGGGGCGCGTGGTCGTGGCGGTGGATCGAGTGGGGCTGGGTGACGGTGGATCGAAGGGGATGGGTGGGTGGGGAGCCCGCGCGGACGAGGCGCCGCACCGGGCCGGCCGCTAGCGGCTCAAGGTCCTCCTGAGCGCGAACAGCGCCAACGCCGCTGCGCCGATGCCGGCCGCGATCAGATAGCCGACCAACTGGACGCCGTCGATCAGGCCGGCGCGCAACGCCGCACCGCTCAGCCCGTCGCTCCGGGTGTTGGCCACCGCGACCAGCAGGGCGAGCCCGACGGCGCCGCCCACTTGCAGCGTGGTGGAGGACAGGCCCGATGCGATGCCCTGGTCGCCGGGTGCGACGCCGGAGGCGGCCACGATCCACAGCGCGGTCCAGGCCGCGCCCTGGCCGAGGCTGAGCAGCGTGAGGCCGGGTACGAGCGGGCCGTAGGCGCCGCTGTCGGAGAAGGCCACGGCCAGCGCGGCGGCGCCGACCGCCCCGCACAGCAACCCGCCGAGCAGCGTGGGCCGTACGCCGTAGGTCGCGATGGCCCGCTCGCCGATCTGGGTGCCGGCGGCGACCATCACCGCGGGCAGCAGGAAGGCGAGCCCGGTCTCCATGGCGCTGTAGCCGTGGACGACCTGGAGGTAGCGGGTCAGGAAGTACGGGATCGAGGCGAAGGTGGCGTTGAACGCGGCGGCCAGCCCCATGGCGAGCACCAGCGACCGGTGGGCGAACAGCCGGCCCGGGGTGAGCGGGTCGCGGGTCCGCGCCTCGATGGCGGCGAACGCCACCAGCAGCAGCAGCGAGCCGAGGGCGCACAGCACCGTCGCCCGACTCGTCCAGCCCGCCTCGGGGCCGCGCACCAGCACGAAGACCAGCAGGGTGATGCCGGCGGTGGCGGTCAGGGCGCCCCAGGCGTCGAACCCGCGGTCGCGGGCGAGCGGCGGATCGACGGGGAAGAGCAGCCAGCCCCCGACCGCGATCGCCGCGGCCAGCGGGACGTTGACCACGAAGACCGAGGGCCAGCCGAACCACTCGACGAGCACGCCGCCGAGCAGCGACCCGAAGCACAGCCCACCGGCCCCGGCCGCGCCCCACACCGCGAGCGCCTTGTTCCGCCGCGGCCCCTCCTCGTAGATGGTGTTGATCAGCGAGAGGGTGGCGGGGAAGAGCAGCGAGCCGCCCAGACCCTGCACGGCGCGCACCGCGATCAGCAGCCAGGCCGCGTCGGTGAGCCCGCCGATCAGCGAGGAGCCGGCGTACAGGGCGGCGGCCAGCACGAACATCCGGCGCCGGCCCAGCAGATCGGTGGCGCGACCGCCGAGCAGCAGGAAGCCGCCGGTGGCCACCACGTACGCGCTGACCACCCACTGGAGGTCCTGGTCGGAGTAGCCGAGGCCGTCCTGGATGCTCGGCAGGGCCACGTACACGATGTTGAAGTCGAGTGCGATCACCAACTGCGCGGCGGCCAGTACGAGCAGGGCCAGACCCAGGCGTTGACGGGGTGGCGCGGGCGACGTTATTGCGGACATGCTCGGACATTCCCCCTTAGGAACCCACTGAGAGCGCAACAGCGGTTCCCGACGCCTTGCTGCGGCGGATCATCACTGTGGTGCGTACGACGGATCACGAACGGCGGTGCGCCATGCCGCACCGCACACCGAAATGGCCGGCCCTGGCGGCGGGCCGTCCCGGCCCACGAACACCTGGTCACACGCCGATGGGTGACGCGTTCTGGATGCTTGCTCACGCTCATCGGCGCGGCAAGCATTCGACTTTCTTTTCGGCCTGGCTCAGATTCCGGTTGCGGTCATGGCTAAGGCGTCACTGAGCGTCTTCATGTCCAGTGGAAATCGGCCACCCGGAGCGCCGGATTCCCCTCTCCCTTTCCGCACGGGTGTCCGACCGAACCAGGGCGTTGCCCGGCCGGAGGGCCCACTAAACGCTGGTTAACTTCGCGCCTTTTTGCCCGGTTCGACTGACCTGACGCCTAGTCAGGATAGTCCTTTTTCGGCCAACACCTGGCGAGCGTACAGCGGCAGGGATGACCGATTCAAGTGGCCACGAGGCTGAATTGAAGGCACTCGGTCAGCATTCCCACCGACATTCGGAGGGCGCCATTCCGGGCTTCTGGGGAGGGCCTTTTTCGGTAGTCGCACGAGAAAGGCATCGAGTTCCCGGGCGGTGCGAAGTTCTTCATCACATGCTGCCTTGGCACAGACCAAGCTGTCCATACGTTGGACAGTTGACGTGTGATTTGCGTCTGCATAGCAGACGACAAGTGCTGTTCACACGGAATCCCACCGGGCCGACCAGAACCGGCCCCGCGGAGTGTTGTACGAGCGGGCCGAAACCGCCGGTGCAACTCCACGGGCACGCACACTGCCCGATCTCCTGCACAATGCAACCACCGGGTCGGGGGAGCATATCCGGCTACGGTCCGTCCCGGTGCGCTCGCCCACCGTCCATCCGCCGTTCACCCCCATCGGCTTTCCTGCCCGCCCCGGCACGGCCCGCACAAACGACTGGCGCCCGCCCGCCCCGGGGGGGGGGGGGGGGCGCGCGCGCGGGGGGCGGGGGGGACGGGGCACGGAGCGGGCGGCGGGGCCGGGCACGGGGCGGCGGCAGGCGCGGGCACCGGTGCGCAGCACGGGGGCGCCGACGGGGCCGCACCCGGGGCGCCCGACGGAGCGGCCGACAGATCACTCAACAGACCGGTCGACAGACCACTCAACAGAGCGGTCAACGGAGCCACTGACCGAGCAGCCCACGGAGCGGCTGACGGAACAGCCAACGGTGCCGCTGACGGGGCAGCCGACGGAGCAAACGGCGGTGCCGCTGAGGGGGCAGCCGACGGAGCAACTGACGGTGTCGCTGACGGGGGAGCCCACGGAGCAGTCGACGGAGCGGGCAACAGAGCGGTCAACGGGGCCGTCGCAGGAACAACCGCAGGAACAACCGCGGGAGCAGCCGCAGGAATAGTCAACGGAGCGGCCGGCGGCGGGGCTTCGAGCCGGCGCCCCGTCCCCCGTGTGCAGGTCGAACTGTTGCCGACCGGAGCGAGCCAGCTCTTCACGTACCAGATCTGGGCCTGGGACGCGGGCGCGCAGCCGCGGTTGGTCGTCGTACAGGACCGCGACTCGGCCAGCTCCCGCGTGGTGGACGACATCCAGCGGGTGCTCCGTACCGAGGTGCGCGAGGACCCGGAGACGGCGGTGGTGGAATTCTTCCTGGCGCCCGAGTGGCTCGGACTGGCCGTCGACACCTGGGAGTCGGACGAGGCGGAGGACGGGGGCGGCTTCGTGCCCGGCCTCACCCGGCGCCTCGTGGTGCGCACCACGGCCAGGACACCGGAGTGCTACGCGGGGTGGAAGCGGCGCACCGCCGCCCTGACCACGTCCGAACACCTGGTCCTGGACGACGGGTGTGCCGACCACAAGGTCGTCCGCGCCAAGCTGGAGGTACGGCCCGACGTCGGCACCGTCGTGCTGTGCTGCGAGCCGGGGCGGCACGGCCAGTTCCTGCGGCAGTGCGTCCAAGCCGGTGTGCACACGGTGCTCTGGCACCGGGCCGACCACGGGGCGCAGGTCGGCGCCGATCTGTCGGGCGTGCTCCACGGCACCGAACCGCACGGGGTGCCGGAGGCGGTGCGCCTGGAGCGGGCCAAGGCGATGGCCGAGCCCGGCTGCACGACCCACCGCGGCGGCCAACTCTCACTGCTCCACGACCCGCCCGACCACCGGCCGCCCCCGCTCGCCCCGGAGCCCTGGGTTCTCGCGGAGCCGCCGCGATGAGGGCCGCGCCCACCTCGCCACCGACGGCGCCCCGCCGCCTCGCCGAGCTCCGACCTGTCGCACCCCGACCTGTTGCGCCTTGCGCCATCGCGCGCCGCTCCGTCACAGCCCGCTCCGGTACGTCCCGGTCCAGCCAGCCCCGGCCCGTTGCGGGCTGCCCCGCCGGGCCCCGCCTCGTTGCGGCCCACGGCGCCCCTGTCGGTGGCCGTCCGGGTGGCCGGTGTCCGCCCACCGCGCCCCGTACCACGGGGCAGCCGCCGTCCCGCCCGCCGCACGCGCCCGACACCCCGCCCCGTTGCCGTACGACGACCAAGGAGAGCACGCCATGGCCCCAACAGCCGGAACGGGCAACCCTCCCGAGGGCCCCGAGGAATCGGGCGACCGTTCGTCGGCCCACGACCCGGCGGCGGAGCCGGACGGAGGCCGCCACTCCGACCCGTCCGCGTCTGCCACGGCCGACTGCGGAGCCATCCCACCGCTCGGAGCGCCGTCCGCCGCACCGACCGTAGGGTCGTCCGCTGCACCGACCGCAGGACTGATCGACGGAGCGGACGAGGAGCATGGCGACGGGGCAGCCGAGGGACGGGGGGACGGAGCGGCCGGGGGGACAGCCGACGGACGGGGCGAGGGGGCAGCCGGGGGACGGGGCGACGGAGCGGGTGAGGGACGGGGCGAGGGGGCGGGCGAAGACCCGGCGCCCGACCCCTGGTGGGTCTTCCGGGGGCCGGCCACGCTGCCGCCCCCGCCGCCCTGGCGCCGGTTCTCCACCAACCGCCGCACTGGGGCGCCGCCGCCGTACCTGATGGGCCACGACGAGATCGCCGTCGTCAACGCCGCCCTCCACCTGCACCGCCCGCTCCTGGTCACCGGACGCCCCGGCACCGGCAAGTCCGAACTCGCGCACGCCATCGCGCGCGAACTGCACCTCGGGTCTGTGCTGCGCTGGTCCGTCAACAGCCGCGCCACCCTGGCGGACGCCCTCTACCGGTACGACGCGGTGGGCCGGCTGCGAGAAGCCTCGCTGCGCCGCGAGCGGGCCCGTAGCACCGCCGTCTGGAGCGGTCCCCGGCGTGGCAACGGGCCGCGCGGCAAGGGCGCTTCGGCCCGTGCGCTCCGGGGCGCCCAAGGCGGCGCGCACCCGAGCCCGTACGCGGCCCGGCGCCCACCGATGGCACAGCCGGCCGCGGAGCCCGACATCGGCCAGTACCTGCGCCTCGGCCCACTGGGCACGGCGCTGGCCGCCGCGCACCGGCCCCGGGTGCTGCTCATCGACGAACTCGACAAGGCCGACATCGACCTGCCGAACGACCTGTTGGTGGTGCTGGAGGAGGGCAGGTTCGAGATCCCCGAACTGGCCCGGCTGCCTGAGCAGCAGCAGGACGTGGACGTCATGGTCAGCGGCGGCCGGGAGCGCGCCAGGGTGCGCCGCGGCGTGGTCTCCTGCACGCACTTCCCCATCGTGGTGATGACCAGCAACGGGGAGCGTGACTTCTCACCGGCGTTCCTGCGCCGCTGTGTCCGCCTCGATCTGCCCGACCCGGACGCGGACCGGCTGCGCGACATCGTTCGCGGCAGCCTGGGCGAGGCGGGGCTGGCCCAGGCCGACGACCTGATCGAGACGTTCCTGCGCCGCTCGGCCACCGAAACCCTCGCCACCGACCAACTGCTGGCCGCCGTCCACCTCCGGCTCGCCGGCGCCGACATGAGCCGGGACCAACTGCTCGCCGCCGTGCTGCACCGACTCGACGAGACGCTGCCGACATGATCGACCGGCTGCGGCAGGTGTTGGTCGGCATCGGGTACGACACCGGCGCCGACGAACTGCTCGACGTGCTGTGGCTCGCCCGGGTGATGGCAGCGGCTGACCAGCACGCGCCGCGGAACGGAGCGCAGGACGGGGCGGGGCAGGAGCAGCCGGGCGGGTTGGGGTGGGAGCAGCAGAGCGGGCTGGGGCGGGGGCAACGGGGCGACACGGGGCACGGGGCGCGGAGTACGGAGCACGGTGCGCGCGGCGAGCACGCAGCGGGCCGGGACGCGTCGCTCGGGTCCGACGCGGGGCCCGGGGCTGTCGCCGGCTCGGGCCCGCCGCCCGCCGCCGACCAGGCGCCGCCCCCGGGCGTGGCGCCGGTGACGGAGCCGGGGCACACCACGGGGCCGGAGCCCGGCCAGGAGCCGGCCGCAGCGCCACGCCCCGCCTCGCCGACCGGGCCCCGCACCGCCGGGCCGACGGGCCCCACACCGGGCCCGCAGCCCCCGGGCGTAGACCCCGCGGCCCAGGCCCGAGCCGACGGCGTCGAGTCCGGCGCTGGAGGGCTACCCTCCGGCCCGTCCGACGCGCCGCAGCCCGGAGTGCCCGGGGCGCCCGCCGTGCGGCCTGACGGGGCCCCGTCGGACGGCACGTCGACCGGGGCCGGCGCGCTCCCGAACGCGCCCGCCGATGACCTGTTGACGGGGCCGTTCGCCGGGCCGGTCGTGGCCCCCGGCACGGTGGCCGACGCCCCGGCCCGGCCCCCCGCCGCACCCCCCCCCCCCCCCGGCGCCGCGGCCCCGGGCGCCCCGCCCCCCCGGCCGCCCCGCCCCGGCCCGGGC
>NZ_JBEHZD010000295.1:0-9565 GCF_040240285.1 Streptomyces sp. HSW2009
GGCCCGGCGCCCGGGGTGGAACGGGCGGTGGAACGGCTGGGTGGGCTTACGCGAATGCGTTACGCGTCGGGTTCCGGGAGGGGTGGCCGGAAGGGGATGCGCGGGCCCGACTTCGAGCCGCGGAAGGTCGAGTGGAATGGCGAATCCGGGTGCAGTGGGAAACGTTTCCTCCGGGTCACGAAGGATAACGTTACGTGTCCCGAGGATAACGAAAAGGACGTCTATTGTCGCCTGCGCAATGAAATGCAGTTCATATGATTAATTCGGCCTGTTCTGAGTGGCCCGGCGGTGGCCCAACCGCCGCAGCCCGGGCGGCCTCTCCCGTACGCACCCCGGCCCGGACGGCCCCCCGTACACACACCAACACGAGGGCGCCTGCCCGCGTCAACACCCCGGCCCCGGGCGATCCCCCGTACCCACTCCAGCCTGGCCACCCCCTCCCGTACCCGCCCCGGCCCGGGCGACCTCCCCCGTACACACGCCAGTGGGGTCGGGATTCCTCCCGACCCCACTGGCCCTACCGGCCCCACTAGCCCCACGGGCCCCGCCGACCTAACAACCCCCCCCTCACCCGGCACCCCACCCACCGGCCCCGCACCGCGAGCCACTCCCGCACCCGCACCCACCCCCGCACTCCAAGCCACCCCCTACTGCCCTACTGCGCAGCCTTAAAGCTCCGCAGCCGCAGGCTGTTGCCGACCACGAAGACCGAGGAGAAGGCCATCGCGGCGCCGGCGATCATCGGGTTGAGCAGGCCGGCCGCGGCGAGCGGCAGCGCGGCCACGTTGTAGGCGAAGGCCCAGAACAGGTTGGACTTGATGGTGCGCAGTGTGCGCCGGGAGAGTCGGATCGCGTCGGCCGCCACCCGCAGGTCACCCCGTACCAGCGTCAGGTCGCCGGCCTCGATGGCGGCGTCGGTGCCGGTGCCCATCGCGAGGCCGAGATCGGCCTGGGCGAGGGCCGCGGCGTCGTTGACCCCGTCGCCGACCATGGCCACCGAACGGCCTTCGGCCTGGAGCCGCTTGACGACGTCGACCTTGTCCTCCGGCATGACCTCGGCGATCACCTCGTCGATGCCGACCTCGGCGGCGACGGAACGGGCCACCGCCGTGTTGTCGCCGGTGAGCAGGATCGGGGTGAGGCCGAGCGCGCGCAGCCTGGTGATGGCCTCGGCGCTGGTGTCCTTGACCGCGTCGGCGACTTCGAGGACGGCGCGCGCCTGCCCGTCCCAGGCCACCGCGACCGCGGTCCGGCCGCCGGCCTCGGCCGCGGCCTTGGCGGCTGCGAGGTCGGCCGGCAGCTCCATGGCCCACTCGGCCAGCAGCTTCTCCCGGCCGACCAGTACCGCGTGGCCGTCCACGACGCCCTGCACGCCGAGCCCCGGCACGTTCGCGAAGTCCTCGGGGGTGGGCAGGTCGCCGACGCGTTCGGTGGCGCCGGTGGCGATGGCCCGGGCGATCGGGTGCTCGGACGCGTGCTCAAGGGCGCCGGCCAGCCGCAGCGCCTGTTCCGCACTGGTGCCGGCGGCGGTGTGGGTGGCGAGCAGGGTCATGGTGCCGGTGGTGACGGTGCCGGTCTTGTCCAGAACGATGGGGTCCACGCGCCGGGTGGTCTCCAGGACCTCGGGGCCCTTGATGAGGATGCCGAGTTGGGCGCCGCGCCCGGTGCCGACCATCAGCGCGGTGGGCGTGGCGAGGCCGAGCGCGCAGGGGCAGGCGATGATGAGGACGGCCACGGCCGCGGTGAACGCCGCGGTCAGCCCGACGCCGTTGCCGAGCCAGAAGCCGAGGGTGGCGATGGCGAGCGCGATGACGACGGGGACGAAGACCGCGGAGATGCGGTCCGCGAGCCGCTGCGCCGCCGCCTTGCCGTTCTGCGCGTCCTCCACCAGCTTGGCCATCCGGGCCAGTTGGGTGTCGGCGCCGACCCGGGTGGCCTCCACGACCAGCCGGCCGCCCGCGTTGAGCGTGGCGCCGGTGACCGCGTCGCCGACCGCGACCTCCACCGGCACGGACTCGCCGGTCAGCACGGACGCGTCCACCGCGGAGCTGCCCTCGATGACCACGCCGTCGGTGGCGATGGTCTCGCCGGGCCGGACCACGAAGTGGTCGCCGGTCGCCAGGTCCTCGATCGCGATGCGCTCCTCGCGGCCCCCGCGGACCACGGTGACCTCCTTGGCGCCGAGTTCGATCAGCGCCCGCAGCGCGGCCCCCGCCTTCCGCTTGGAGCGGGCCTCGAAGTACCGCCCGGCCAGGATGAACGCGGTGACGCCGGCCGCCGCCTCCAGATAGATGTTGCCGGCGCCGTCCGTCCTGGCGACGGTCAGGTCGAACCCGTGGGTCATGCCCGGGGTGCCCGCGGTGCCGAAGAACAGGGCCCACACCGACCACAGGAACGCGGCGCTGGTGCCGACCGATATCAGCGTGTCCATGGTGGCCGCGCCGTGCCGGGCGTTGGTGAAGGCCGCCCGGTGGAAGGGCCAGGCCGCGTACGTGACGACGGGCGCGGCGAGCGTCAGCGACAGCCACTGCCAGTACTCGAACTGCCAGGCCGGCACCATCGCGAGCACGATCACCGGCACGGCCAGCAGCACCGCGGTGATCAGCCGCTGGCGCAGCGGCGTGAGCGGATCGGGCCCGCCGCCGTCCGGGTCGCCCGGCCCCGGCGACCTGGCCGGCGCGGTGCCGGCCCCGACGCTGCCGGCGTCGGCACCTGCGCCTGCGGCGTACGCGTCGTACGGGCCGGAGCCGACCGGGCGCCGGGGGCGGGCCGGGGCGGGTGGCGTGGCGGTGTAGCCGGTGGCTTCGACGGTGCCGACCAGGTCCGCGACGGTGACCCCGTCGGCGTAGCTGACCTTGGCCTTCTCGGTGGCGTAGTTGACGGTCGCGCTGACCCCGTCCATCCGGTTGAGCTTCTTCTCCACCCGGGCGGCGCACGAGGCGCAGGTCATCCCGCCAATGGCGAGCTCAACCTCGGCCGGCTCGGTCACCGTGCTGGTCATCGTCCACTCCTCGTGCCCGGTGGGGCGGCTGCCCCACAGCGGCTGGTCCGCTACGACTGATCAATACCCCTGGGGGGTATCCCTCGCCCTTCTAGGTATACGCCTCGCGCACGCCGGGTGCAAGGCCGGCGCCCGCTTGACTATGTACCCCCTGGGGGTATCTTCAACAGGGCGGACAGCGCGCAGCGGGACCGGAATCCGGCCCCGCGGAGTAGGTCCGCACGTGGGGCGGCCGGCGCCGCAGGCGGGCGTCATCTGCATCGCGTACGAGGGCTGGCGCCGCGGGTGGGCGCGACAGGCACCCGTGTACGAGGCGCATCACGTACGAGGCGCGCCGCGCATGGGGCGCATCAGTACGAGGCGCACCGCACGACAGCACGCAGCACAAGCACGGCATACAGAACCCGTACGACCCCGTATGACCCCGTATGGCAAGCACGGCAGCAACACCGGTACAGCCCGCATCACCCGCGTCACATGAGGCCCACCCGGCCACACGCACCAGCACGCAGCACCCGTACGAACGCACCCGTACGAACGCATACGGACCCGCCCGAACCCGCAGCACACCTCTCCCGAAGGAGCCCGCCATGAACACAGGACTGAAGGTGGCCACGTTCGTCGCCGCGCTCGCCGCGACGTTCGGTACCGCGTACGGGGTGGGCGCCGCCGTCGACCCGGTGGGCGACCCCAAGCCGGCCACCCACACCGACCACCCCGGCAACCAGCCGAAGGAGCGCCCCGCGCAGCATCCGTCGGGCCACCCGTCGCAGCACCCGTCGGGCCACCCCTCCGGCCACCCGTCGGGCCACCCGGCCACGGACCCCACCACCACCCCGCACGACATGGCCCTGCGCCTCGTACCGCCGCCGGCCCAGGGCTGACGGGCCGGCCCGCCGCGCCGCGGGGATTGTCAGTGGGGCGTGGCAGAGTCGGTGTGAGCGCAGGGCCGGGGCCAGGGCCAGCGCACCGCACGAGGGGGAGCGAGATGACCAAGCCCAGCGAGCCGGCACCCGCGGAGACCGGCCCGTCCGCCGCCGAGGGCACGCCCGCCGACGTTCCCTGGACGCTGCGCCCGGGCGAGGCCATCGCGCGCAAGGAGCTGCACGCCCGCTTCGGCGGCCGGTCGCAGGGCGGGATCGGGCCGTCGGCCAAGTCGCCGCACGTCTTCGTCTTCACCGACCCGGCCGCCGGCGAGCAACACGGCTACTACGACGACTGGATGCCGGACGGCCTGTTCCACTACACCGGCGAGGGTCAGCGCGGCGACCAGCGGATGGTTTCCGGCAATGCGACCGTCCTGCGCCACCGCGAGGAGGGCCGGGCGCTGCGGGTCTTCGAGGGGGCCAGGGGCGTCGTGACCTACCGCGGCGAGTTCGCCGTGGACCCGGAGAACCCCTGGTACGAGGCGGATGCGCCGGAGACCGACGACGGGCCGCTGCGCAAGGTGATCGTCTTCCGGCTGCGGCCCGTCGACACCGCGCCGCAGCCGCCCACGACCACGCTGGGCCGGCTGCACGCCGATGCGCCGGACCCGGTGACGGCCGTGCCGCTGGAGTCCACCACCAGCGAGCGCAGCTACGTACAGCCCCGGCGCGAACCGTACGAGGCGGAGCGCGCCGAGGCGCGGCTCGTCGCCCACTTCAGCGCCCACCTCGCGCGCCACGGGCACGCCGCGCACCGGCACCAGATACTGCCGCCGGGCGAGAGCCGCCCCCTGTTCACCGACCTGTACGCGCCGGACCTCGGCCTGCTGGTCGAGGCCAAGGGGAGTGTGACCAGGGAGAACGTTCGGATGGCGGTGGGCCAGTTGGCTGACTACGGCCGGTTCCTGCCCGCCGCCCACCGCGCCGTTCTGCTGCCCTCCCGCCCCCGCGCCGATCTGCTCGCCCTGGTCGCCAGCCAGGGCGGCGCCGTGCTGTGGCCCGAGGGCGATGGGTACGGGTCGACGGTGGTGGGGCTGCTGCCCTAGCCGCCGCCCGGCCGAGCGGGGTCACCCGCGCCCCGATCGGCCGGGCCGGTCGCTCGCTCAGCCCGCCGCGCGCGCCCGCAGGGCGAACATCAGCGGGATCTTGGGGTGTTCGGAGGTCAGCCGCCACCAGCCCTGCGCGGTCCGCTCCATGCCGTCGAAGCGCGGCCAGGGCAGCAGGTCCGTCTCGCGCAGCAGGTCGACGGTGAGGCCGGCCCCCAGCAGGGCCGTCACGATGTCGCCGAGCCCGTGCCGCCACTCGTAGCAGGTGGTCGCCTCGGCGAGCGGCGGCCCGTCGGTGTAGGTGTGCGCCACCTCCATGCGCTGCGCGCCCCGCCCGCCCAGATAGTCCTGCCGCAGCCGGAGGAACTGTTCGCCGGGCGTCGGCACCGAACCGAGCGCGTGCAGCACCGGATGGAACTCCACCAGGTAAAGGAAGCCGCCCGGGCGTAGCAACGAGGCCGCGGTCTCGGCCCAACGTCCAAGGTCAGGTAGGTAGTGCAGGGCGCCTTTGCCGGTGTACAGCACGTCGAACCGCCGCCCGTCGAGCGCGGCCACCGCGTCGTACACATCGGCCTGTACGTAGTGGACCTCGTGCCCGGCCCGCTCTGCGATCCGGCGCGCCTCCTCGATCGCCGCGCCGGAGAAGTCGAGCCCGGCGGTGTGCGCGGCACCGCGTTCGGCGAAGGCGAGCGTCTCGGTCCCCAGATGGCACTGGAGGTGCAGCACGTCGCGGCCGGCCAGGTCGCCTATGTCGGCCCACTCGAAGTCGGCGAACCACTCGATGCCGCCGTCGACGTCGCCCAGCCCGTAGAACGCGCTGTTCACATGGATGGGCGTACGGGCGTCCCAGTTGTCGCGGTTGGCGCGGATCAGGTCGGACACGTCGCGTGATTCGAAAGCGTCTGCGGTCATGGGCCTTTTGTACGTCGCATACGCGCTCACCACTAGGGCGCCCTTCGGCCGCCGCTGCTGGATCTGCCGGGCTCTTCGCCCCACTAAGTCCGCTCCGTGGCCGTTCTGCTGCGGGGCATTCTTACCCCGCTCGCCTGTTCTGGGACGGCCCTCTCCTGCCCCTCTCGGCGGGCTCCCCGTGCAGCCGGCTCACTCCGCGTCGGTTGCCGTGGGCCGGGCGGGTGGCGCGGCCGGCGCGGAATCCGTCACGCCGCCCCCACCACGCGCTGCCACAACCCCGGCAACTCCGCGGCCCGCGGCAGCGCCGTGTCGTAGACCAGACCACACCGCAGGACCTCGGCCGCCCGGGTGAACGAGACGTATCCGAGGAGCCCGTCGTGGACGTCGTAGATCATCGACGCGCCGGTCAGCGGCGCGCCGAGGCAGTGCAGGGTGTCGGCGACGGTGACCGAGCTGGCGCCGATCGGGACCGCGTTCTTGACCACGGTCATCGCCAACTCGCCAGCTCGGTGTGGCAACATCCGCACCAGGAGCCGGCGTACGTCGCGGGTGTGGGTGCGGCGTACGGCGTCGGTCTGCCGCCGCACCGCGGCCAGCGCGTCCGGCA
The DNA here is from genome assembly GCF_040240285.1 of Streptomyces sp. HSW2009. Classification (NCBI taxonomy): domain Bacteria; kingdom Bacillati; phylum Actinomycetota; class Actinomycetes; order Kitasatosporales; family Streptomycetaceae; genus Streptomyces; species Streptomyces sp. HSW2009. Next base: position 6,493 of record NZ_JBEHZD010000295.1, read on the forward strand.
GCCGCCCGGCGGCGGTGGGCAGCACCAGCCGGTGGCCCACCACGTGGTTGCCCGGCGCGTACCGTTCGGCCGGGCCGCGCGTGGACATCGCCACCACCACGGGCAGCTCACTGCGCCCGGCCGCGGCGCCACCGCCGTGCCAGTCGCGCAGCGCCCCGGCCAGTCCGGCCAGCGCCACGTCGTTGACGCTGGTGCCGGCCGCGTCGGCCAGCTCGCGCAACCGGGCCAGCGGTACGTCACGGCCCACCCACCCCGTCCGGCCGGTCGGCGAAACGCGCAGCTCAGGCCAGTCGCGGGGGCCGCCGTACGCGCGCAGTTGGCGGGCCGCGTCCGCGGCGGCGAGCAGTGCCCCCGATACCGTCGGCGGGCCGGGCGGGTACAGGTGCGGCCCCGCGGCGGGTTCGTCGCCGAACAGTGCCAAGGCGGAGTGGGCGGCCCCCCCCCCGTCCTGCACCGCGTGGTGCACCCGCAACAACACCCGAAACCCCGCGCCCTCGCCCGCCCCCGCATCTGCGCCCGTGCCTGAGCCCCCCCCCACACCCATGCCCGCGCCCGCATCCAACCCCAACACCCACACGTCCCAGGGTGGATGCTCGGCCCCAGGCAGCGGCCGGCTCAGCAACTCGTCGGTCATGGCGGCGAGTTCAGCCGCGTCCCGCAGCCCCACCCGCCACCGCACGTGCACCTCGGGGACCAACTCCGTACGCCGTCGGCGCCAGCTCCGCGCCCGTCCCACCGGACGCAACAGGTTGAGCGCGGGCACCCCGGCCGCACGCCGCACCACCCGCTCCGCCAACGCCGCCCGTTCCGGCACCGGTCCCGCGAAGTCGAGCAGGAACCCGGTGGTGGGTTGGTGGTAGCGGGCGAGCGCCAGGAAGGCGCGGTCGATCGGCCCGACGGCATCCGACCCAGCCACCTTCACCTGAACCCCTCCTCCACGAAGCCCCGACCCGAACCACCTACCCCCGGCACCCCCAACCCCCACCGCACCACACCCACTCGCCCCAACCACTCACCGAGCAACCCACCACTCGCCGGCAACCCAACCACGTACCGGGCCATCAACCCATCAAGCAGCAAACCCACCGAGCGACCACCCCGCCAACCCACCCCGCCAACCCACCTCCCACCCCACGGCTACCCACTACCACCTAAGGCCGTGCCACCAGCGCAAATCGATGGCTGTGTGCCCGCAGCGGCTCGCCCGCCACCATCCTGGTGTGCAGGGCGCGCAGCCGTTGCGCGTACCGGTCCGGGGTGAAGTCGGGTACGTGCCAGGGGGTGATGCGGAGGAAGAGGACGAGTGCCCCGACGTCGTGGAAGGTGGCGGGCAGGCGGGCTTCCTGCTGCCAGTCGACGGTGAAACCGGCGGCGCGCAGTTGCCCGCCCGCGGCGGCCAGGTCCCAGTCGGCGTAGCCGTGCGCCGGGGCGCCGAGTGCCTGATTGACCTCGGCCAGGTCGCCGCCACCGACCTGTTGGGTGACGAACACCCCGCCAGGCCGCAGCACCCGCCGCACCTCGGCCGGGTCGTACGACTCGTGCCGGCTGACGACCAGGTCGAACGCGTCGTCGGCGAAGGGCAGCAGGTCGTCGTCACCCACCTCGGCGACCTCGACGCCGAGCGGTTCGAGCCGCTCCCTGGCCACCGGTACGTTGGGCGCGAACCCCTCGGTGGCCGCGGTCCTGGCAGGCAGTGGCTGCAAGGCGGCCAACACCTCGCCCCCGCCGGTCCCGAGGTCGAGCAACGCGGTGGCCGAGGCCAGCCGTTCGCGCACCAACTCCGGGTAGTTCCACGGCAGGTCCGCGTCACCCACCTCCGCGTACCGCCCCTGGAACACCCCGAAGTCCCACCCCTCGAACGGCGTCGTCAACCCTTCGGCGACCAACTCGTCGTAACCCGTGTCACTCACGCTGGCTGTCCTTCCCGGTCCGGGGCGAGGGGCGGCCGGGCCGGCGCGCTGCCTCGTACCCGACGGTATACGGGGCGGGTGGGGCCGGGATGGTTGGCCCCGGGCAGCGAGCCCGGCCTTGGGGCGGCTGGCCCCGGGGGACCGGCCCGCCTCAGCGCTCCCCGAAGTACGTCTCGACGGGCCCGCGCGCCTCGTCGAACAACCCGGGTCCGTCCTGCGGCACCGCCGACCACGAACCCAACACCGGTACGAGCTGCACCAGTTGGGAGGTCGACAGGGCGTACACGACGCGGCCGACGCCGGACAGGGCGAGGGCGCCGGCGCACATGCCGCACGGCTGGCAACTGGTGTAGAGGGTGGTGCCGGCGGCCGTCTCCCGGTCGAGCCGGCCGGCTGCCCAGCGGGCGAGTTTGAGCTCGGGGTGGGCTGTGATGTCGTCGTCGCGCCGCACCGTGTTGTGTGCCTCGGCGATGACGGTGCCGTCCGGGCCGGCGAGCAGCGAACCGAACGGCGCGTCCCCCAGGGTGACGGCGCGGGCCGCGATGTCAATGGCCCGGCGCAGCAATGCCTCGTCGGCGGGTTCGATCACGCTGCGGCCCTCCAGTGCTTTGCCACCTCGGCCACCTCGGCCAGCGCCCGCCAGGCCGGCTCGGGCCGGCGGGTCTCCGCGGGATCTCCGTGGTACGGGTCGAACACGACGGTTTCGGCGCCGAGCAGCCTGAGTTGTTCGAGGTCGTCGCGGACCTGCTCGATGGTGCCGACGCCGGCCGGCCGCGCGGGATCGTCGACGGGGGCGTCCGTGAGCCGCAGCGCGATACGGGGTGCGAACCCCGGCAGCGCGTGCTCCGCGAGGATCGTGCGCATCCGCGCCGTCGAGAGCCGCAGCGGATGCCAGGCGTCCCCGAACCTCACCACCCGACGCAGCGCCGCCGCACTCTGCCCACCCACCCACACCGGCACCGGCGCCCCACCACTCACACCCGCCACACCCACCGCGCCCCCAGCAGACTCCGTACGTCCCGGCCCCGTTGGCCCCGGCCCCGTACGCCCCGCCTCCGCCGCGCCCGCCGTCACCCCGGCCTCCCGCAACACGCTCAAACACGCATCGGTCAGCCGCCCGCGCTCGCCGAACGGCACCCCGAGCGCGGCGAACTCCTCCTTGG
>NZ_JBEHZD010000296.1:0-9564 GCF_040240285.1 Streptomyces sp. HSW2009
GGCGGGGGTCCGGGGCCGGCCCCCCCCCCCCTGCCGGGGGGGGGGCCGAGCCCGTACCCGTACGCCTGGGGCTCCTGCCCCCTGCGCCTAGCGCTGCGTCTGCTCGTGCACGTACGCGACCAGCCGGGTCAGCGCGTCCGGGTCGGTGTCGGGGAGCACGCCGTGGCCCAGGTTGAACACGTGGCCCTCCAGGTCGCGGGCGGCGGACAGGACCTCGTCGGTCGCCGCCTCGACCGCGCGGCGCGGGGCGAAGAGCAGGGCGGGATCCAGGTTGCCCTGGAGCGCCTTGCCCGGGCCGATGCGGCGGTGGGCCTCGTCCAGCGGGACCCGCCAGTCCACGCCCACCACGTCCGCGCCCGCCTCGCTGAGCAGCGGCAGCAGTTCGCCGGTGCCGACGCCGAAGTGGATGCGCGGCACGCCGTAATCGGCGACCGCTTCGAAGACCTTGGTCGACGCGGGCATGACCGAGCTGCGGTAGTCGGCCGGGGCCAGCGCGCCCACCCACGAGTCGAAGAGCTGCACGGCGCTCGCGCCGGCCTCGATCTGCACCTTGAGGAACGCGGCCGTGATGTCGGCGAGCCGGTCGAGCAGGTCGGCCCACAGCTCCGGGTCGCCGTACATGAGCGCCTTGGTGTGCTCGTGGTTGCGGGACGGGCCGCCCTCCACGAGATAGCTGGCGAGCGTGAACGGCGCGCCCGCGAAGCCGATCAGCGGGGTCGCACCGAGCTCTCCGACGAGCATCCCCATGGCCTCAGTGACGTACTTCACATCGTCGGGCGTGAGTGGCCGAAGTTGTTCGAGATCCGCCCGCGAACGGATGGGGTGCTCGACGACCGGGCCGACGCCCGGCTTGATGTCCAGGTCCACGCCGATGGCCTTGAGCGGCACCACGATGTCGCTGAAGTAGATCGCCGCGTCCACGTTGTGCCGCCGCACCGGCTGCAACGTGATCTCCGTGACCAGGTCGGGCCGCATGCAAGAGTCCAGCATGGCGGTGCCTTCGCGGACCTTGCGGTACTCCGGCAGCGAGCGGCCCGCCTGCCGCATGAACCACACCGGAGTGTGCGGAACGGGCTCCCTCCGGCACGCCCGCAGGAACGCGGAGTCGTGGGCAGCGGTGCGGTCGGTCTGCTGCTGGCTCGTCGGCCGGGAGTTGGCGCTCATGTCCCAAATCTTCGCACGGGCCGAACGAGTGACCCGCCCATGCGGGTGTTCCTACCCGACCCAGCTCCGATCTCCGCCTAGTCTTCCCCGCATGGCTGCGGCTCACGGACACCTCGCTGACGGTGCGGACGGCGCGGACGGGGAGGGCACCCCGCTCGTGTTCCGGCATGCGGTCGCCGGGCTGCGCGACGCGCGGCTACGGCCCGAGCTGGAGATCGATCCGACGCCACCGCCACGGCGCCTGGCGCCGTTCTCGTACGCGTTGGAGGCGGCGGTCGTCGTCGACGACGAGGAGCTGGCCGAGGGCCGGCTGATCCTGCTGCACGATCCGGCCGGGCACGACGCCTGGCACGGCACGTTCCGCATGGTCACCCTCGTCCACGCGGAGCTGGAGCCGGAGATGGCGGCCGACCCGCTGTTGCCCGAGGTGTGTTGGTCGTGGCTGACCGGGGCGCTGTCGGCGCGCGGCGTCGCGTACTCCGAACCCAGCGGCACCGTGACCCGCGCCGGGTCGCACTTCTTCGGCGGCCTCGCCGACCGCGAACCCTCCACCCGGATCGAGATCCGCGCCTCGTGGACCCCATCGGACCCGGGCGAGCCCGACCGGCGCGGCGTCCTCGCCCCGGTGCCCGACACCGCCGCCCACCTCTCCGCCTGGGGCGACCTGCTCTGCCAGATCGCGGGCCTGCCCCCGCTGGGCAGCGGCGACCCCAGCGTGGTCACCCTCCCGCAGCGCCGCGGCCCGCTCTCCCGCTGACTCCACCACGACTCCGGCGGCCTCCGTCGCCGACCGACCGACCCACCAGCCGCCCGCGGGACGACCTGCACTCGGGTTGGCCTGCCGGCCTGCGGGCCCTGGCGCGGTGGCTGCGGTGGTCGTGGCTGCGGTGGTCGTAGCTGCTGCGGCCCGCATAACTGTGTGGCGGTGGGGCCCGGCCGGGGCGGCAGCCCCCGTACGGCGCTCGTACGACCCGCGGGCAGCCCTCGTACGGGGCGAACGGGACGGCGGCCGACGGGGCCGCGCAGCCCCACCGTCACGACGCGGCGAGCCGCCGTCGTCGCCTCCCCACCGGCCGCCGCACGGCGTACGCGGCGTACGCACCGGGCGGGGGGCGCGCGGCCTTCTCCGTACGACCCGAGCCACGCCAGCCGCCCCGGCCGCCGCCCGGTCGTCCGCCGCAGCGCACCCGTCGGGCGGCTGCGGCGTTCCCACGGCCCCGGCCGTCCCCGCGGCCCGGCGGACCGCACGCCGGACGGCATGCGGGCGCCGTCGCGCGCCCTCCCCGTACCACCCGGCTCCGCCACGCCCGACTCGCTGCCGGCGAGTTCGACATTTAGGGATCTAGTCCATTTTTCTTCTCAATTGTTACCAAACATTCCACGATCGCTCTCTAAAGCCCCGCACCTGAGCTGCCGAAGGATCACATGACCCTTCCCGCACGGAACGCCCCGCTTATCCCCCCGAGCTCGGCGTCCGCTTCGCCACTCCCTCCAGGAGGCCTGGTGTCTGTTCTTCTTGAGCAACCTTCGAGCCTGGTCGCCTACCGCCCGAACAAGCCGACGGCCATGGTCGTCGTGGCCGACCCCCGAGTCCGTTCCACCGTGACCCGCCACCTGTGGGCGCTCGGGGTACGGGACGTCATCGAGGCGTCGTCCATCGCGGAGGCCCGCCCCCGAGTCGGAAACCCGCGCGACATCTGCGTCGCCGACGTCCACCTCCCCGACGGTTCGGGGCTCACCCTGCTCTCCGAGACCCGCGCCGCGGGCTGGCCCAACGGCCTGGCCCTGTCGGCCGCCGATGACATCGGGGCCGTCCGCAACGCCCTCGCCGGAGGCGTCAAGGGGTACGTGGTCACCGGCACCCGTACCAACCTCGGCCTCCCCGGCCGGCCCGGCGCCGCCCCGGTCGGCGCGACCGCGGCCCGGTTGCACCGCCGCCCGCCCGGCGCCCCCGGCCACCCCGGCGGCTACCGGGAACTGTCGGGACGCGAGGTAGAGGTGCTGCGGCTGGTGGCGGAGGGCCAGTCCAACAAGGCCATCGGCGTCTCCATGGGCCTGTCCGCGCTGACCGTCAAGAGCCACCTGGCGCGGATCGCCCGCAAGCTGGGCACCGGCGACCGGGCCGGCATGGTCGCCGTCGCCCTCCGCACGGGCATCATTCACTGACCCCGAGCCCCACTCCCCTCCCGCACGCCCACCGCCCCAGCCACCGGGGGCGCTCCCCGCACGAGCCCCGCGCCCGTCGACGGCAAGGTCCCGCCGGCGGGCGCGTGCCATGCCCGCTCCGGCCCGACCCCGCGGCCACGCCACGGCCGCGCGGAGCGCCCGGGCTCGCACGCGATCCGTACGCGACCAGCACATGAGCAGTGCACGACCGGCACACGAGCTGTGCACCAGTGGCGTACTAGAGGTGCACCAGATGCATACAAGTGGCACACCAGGCTTCCGGGCGAGGCGTCCACAGTCGGGCGGACGGCGGGCGCGGGCGGTCGTTCCGCGCCTTCGCGCTGGTCGGGGACGGTAAGCAGGGATGCCGGAAATGGCCCCTTGGTGTGGGCTTAGGGACTACTGAGCGTGGTGGTCCCAGGTGATCGCCCAGGGTGTGGAATCAGGGCAGGTCATCGACCGGTGCGAGCTATACCCTTGATGGGTGACCGACGCCCAAGAAGCCGCAGCTAAGACGACACTGCGAACCACCGGGGGCGGCCCCCCGGACAGCCCATCGGCAGCGGTCCCCTTGTTGGAGCCGCGCGAGGGCATCCCCGAGGTCACCGCCGACTCCGCCGCACTCGCCGAGGTCATCGCGGCCTTCGCGGCCGGTTCGGGGCCGGTGGCCGTGGACGCCGAGCGCGCCTCCGGCTACCGCTACGGACAGCGCGCGTACCTGGTCCAGTTGCGCCGCGCGGGGGCGGGGACCGCCCTCGTCGACCCGGTGGGCTGCCCCGACCTCTCCGAGCTCGGCGCCGCCATCGCGGACGCCGAATGGGTGCTGCACGCCGCCACCCAGGACCTGCCGTGCCTGCGGGACATAGGCATGGTCCCGGAGCGGCTCTTCGACACCGAGCTCGCGGGCCGACTGGCCGGGTTCGCCCGGGTGGGGCTCGGCGCGATGGTCGAGAACGTGCTCGGCTACGCCCTGGAGAAGGGACACTCGGCGGTCGACTGGTCGACCCGGCCGCTCCCCGAACCCTGGCTGCGGTACGCCGCGCTCGACGTGGAGCTCCTGGTGGACCTGCGCGACGCGCTGGAGACCGAGCTCGCGGAGCAGGGCAAGTTGGAGTGGGCGCAGCAGGAGTTCGCGGCCATCGCCGCGGCGCCGCCGGCCGCCCCCCGCAAGGACCCCTGGCGGCGCACCTCGGGCATGCACAAGGTGCGCAAGCGCCGGCAGATGGCCGTGGTGCGGGAGTTGTGGGAGGCCAGAGACCGGGTGGCGCAGCGGCGCGACATCTCCCCCGGCAAGGTGCTCGGCGACGGCGCGATCGTGGAGGCCGCGCTGGCGCTGCCGACGACGCCCCGTGCGCTGGCCGCGCTGCCGGGGTTCGGGCAGCGGATGAGCCGCCGCCAGTTGGAGCAGTGGCACGCGGCCGTCGAGCGGGCGCGCGCACTGCCCGAGACGGAGCTGCCGCAGCCCGGCCAGCCGCTGAACGGCCCCCCGCCGCCCCGCGCCTGGGCCGACAAGGACCCGGCCGCCGCCGCCCGGCTCGCCGCGGCCCGCTCCGCGGTGAGCGCCATCGCCGAGCGGCTGAACCTGCCGCAGGAGAACCTGATCACCCCCGACACGGTGCGCCGGCTGTGCTGGGAGCCGCCGGCGAACGCCACGCCGGAGAGCGTCGCCTCGGTGCTCGGTGGGTACGGGGCCAGGCCCTGGCAGATCGAGCTGGTCACGCCGGCCCTCACCAAGGCGCTGCTCGCGACGGCTGCCTGAGTGACGCGCGTATAGGCAGCCCCCGCGACCGGTCTGCGTGGCTCGTGCCCGCGGCTGGCCCGGGCGGATGGCCCTCGTGGCTCGTGCCCGCGGCTGGCCTGCGCGGATGGTCCCCGCGGATGGCCCGCGTGGGTGGCCCGTGCGGATGGCTGCTCGGTCCGCGTCCTCGGCTGACCTGCTCGACTGGCTGCGCGGACGACTCCCGCTGCCAGCGTTCGCCGCCGGCCGGCCCCGGGTGCCCCGCCCGGGCGGCCCCCACGGTCAGTGCCCTCCGCCGACCCCCTCGGCCGGCCCGCTCGCAGGGTGGGGCTCCCGGTCGGCCCACTCGGCCGGCTCCCTCAGCCGGCCCCGTCGGCCCGCTCGCCTGGCCCACCCCGCCGGGCCGGCGACCGCGGCACGCGCTCCGCAGCGCCCGGCCCGCATCCCGGCCCCGCAGCGGCCCTGCTGCACCTCGCGACGCCCCCGTCACACCGCCCGGGCGGTACGGGAGCCACCACCGGGGCGATCCTGAGGCGATCCTGAAGGGCATCCGAGCCATGCCCCCGGAGCGATCCCAGGGCGCTCCGGAAAGGCGCCCGAGACACAACCCCGGGGCGCCGTCCGAGAGCGGTCCCCGGGCGATGCCGGAGCGATCCCGGAACGCCCCCGAGAGCGATCCCGCCGCACCCCGGCAGCAGCCACGAAGCCCACCGGGCCGATCCGGAAGAATCCCCGGTGTGATCTACGCCGCTTAGCCCGCAGGGGCTGGGCAGCCTGGTTACCCGTAAGTAGCATGGCGGTGTGAGCCCCGCCGCTACGCCTGCGGTGAGCTCTGCCGGGTGACCTGCCCCGTGTATCCGGCCAGCCCCGTGAGGTGAGCGAGCCGGCGGGTGCTCCGATGTCGCAGCGGGGAGCCCGGTCCGCGGGCCGTCCCGGGTCGCGCGTCGGCTCCGGCGGTTCGCCGGCCGCCGGTCCGTGCGGGCTCCGGGTCCGCCGGGCGGCATCGGTCGCGCCGTACCCCGTGGCGAGCGAACACAATGAGAGGGAGAGCCAACGTGCCTCGTACCGCTAGGGAAGTCGTCTTCGTCGACGGCGTCCGCACCCCGTTCGGCAAGGCGGGCCCCAAGGGCATCTACCACGAGACCCGCGCTGACGACCTGATCGTCAAGTGCATCCGGGAGCTGCTGCGCCGCAACCCCACGCTGGCGCCCGAGCGGATCGACGAGGTGGCCGTGGCCGCCACCACCCAGATCGGCGACCAGGGCCTGACGCTCGGCCGCACCGCCGGCATCCTGGCGGGGCTGCCGCAGAGCGTGCCCGGCTACTCCATCGACCGGATGTGCGCCGGCGCCATGACGGCCGTGACCACCACCGCCGGCTCGATCAGCTTCGGCGCGTACGACGTGGTGGTCGCCGGTGGCGTGGAGCACATGGGGCGGCACCCGATGGGCGAGGGCGTGGACCCGCACCCGCGGTTCGTCGCCGAGAAGCTGGTGGACGAGTCCGCCCTGTTCATGGGCATGACGGCGGAGAACCTGCACGACCGGCTGCCGCACCTGAGCCGGCAGCGGGCCGACGAGTACGCGGTGCGCAGCCAGGAGAAGGCCGCCAAGGCGTACGCGAACGGCAAGATCCAGCAGGACCTGGTGCCGATCTCGATCCGGCGCACCAGCCCGGAGGGCGGCGAGACCGGCTGGGGCCTGGCCACCGCCGACGAGCCGATGCGCCCGGGCACCACGCTGGCGAACCTGGCCGGTCTGAAGACCCCCTTCCGCCCGCACGGCCGGGTCACCGCGGGCAACGCGGCCGGCCTCAACGACGGCGCCACCGCCTCGCTGATCGCCGCCGAGGACGTGGCGCGCGAGCTGGGCCTGCCGGTGAAGATGCGGCTGGTCTCGTACGCGTTCGTGGGCGTGGAGCCGGAGGTCATGGGCGTCGGCCCGATCCCGGCGACCGAGAAGGCGCTCGCCAAGGCGGGCCTGACCATCGACGACATCGGCCTGTTCGAGGTCAACGAGGCGTTCGCGGTGCAGGTGCTCTCGCTCCTGGACCACTACGGCATCGCCGACGACGACCCGCGGGTCAACCAGTACGGCGGCGCCATCGCCTTCGGCCACCCGCTGGCCTCCTCCGGCGTGCGGCTGATGACGCAGCTCGCCCGGCAGTTCGAGGAGCAGCCGCAGGTGCGGTACGGCATCACCACCATGTGCGTCGGCTTCGGCATGGGCGCCACGGTCATCTGGGAGAACCCCCACTGGGAGGGCAAGTGAGCACCAGCACCACCGAACTCCTGCGGGGCGCGGCCGAGTTGTTCCCCGACGAGGTCGTCACGCAGGCGCACGTACGCCACCTTGAGCTGCCCGGGGCCGGGCGGTTCGCGCTGATCACCCTGGACAACGGCTTCGACCACACCAAGCCGACCACCTTCGGCCCGCAGTCGCTGGCCAACCTGAACGCGGCCATCGACCAGGTGGAGCGGGAGGCCGCGGACGGCGAGATCGTCGGCGTCGGCCTCACCGGCAAGCCGTTCATCTTCGCCGTCGGCGCCGACCTCAAGGGCGTCGAGCTGCTGACGGAGCACCGGGACGCGCTGGCCATCGGCAAGGGCGGGCACGACGTCTTCAAGCGGCTGTCCCAGCTCGCGGTGCCCACCTTCACGTACTACAACGGTGCGGCGATGGGCGGTGGCGTCGAGGTCGGCCTGCACTGCACGTACCGCACCGTCTCGCGGGCGCTGCCGGCGTTCTCGCTGCCCGAGGTCTTCCTCGGCCTGGTGCCCGGCTGGGGCGGCTGCACGCTGCTGCCGAACCTGATCGGCGCCGACCGCGCGATCACCGTCATCATCGAGAACGCGCTCAACCAGAACCGCCAGCTCAAGGGCGCCCAGGTGTTCGACCTGGGCATCGCCGACGCGATCTTCGACGGCGCCGACTTCCTTGAGCAGTCGCTGCTGTGGACCGCGTCGGTGCTGCGCGGCGACACCGAGGTCGTACGGGCCGACGTGGACCGCGGCGAGGCGTGGGACCGGGCGATCGAGCGCGGCCGGGGCATCGCGGACGCCAAGGTGCACGGCGCCGCGCCGGCCGCCTACCGGGCGCTGGACCTGATGGCCGCGGCCAAGAACGGCGACCTGCGGCAGGGCTTCGACGCCGAGGACCAGGCGCTGGCCGACCTGATCATGGGCGGCGAGCTGCGGTCCGGCATCTACGCGTTCAACCTGGTGCAGAAGCGCGCCAAGCGACCTGCCGGCGCCCCCGACAAGTCGCTGGCCCGCCCGGTGAACAAGGTCGGCGTGGTCGGCGCGGGGCTGATGGCCTCGCAGCTCGCGCTGCTGTTCGTGCGCCGCCTCCAGGTGCCGGTGGTGCTCACCGACATCGACCAGGAGCGGGTGGACAAGGGCGTCGCGTACGTCCACGGCGAGATCGACAAGCTGCTGCTCAAGGGCCGGGTCAACCAGGACCAGGCCAACCGGCTCAAGGGCCTGGTGACCGGCTCGCTGGACAAGGCCGCCGCGTTCGGCGACGCGGACTTCGTCATCGAGGCCGTCTTCGAGGAGATGGGCGTCAAGCAGAAGGTGTTCGCCGAGGTCGAGGCGGTCGTGCCGGAGCACGCCATCCTGGCCACGAACACCTCATCGCTCTCGGTCAGCGAGATGGCCTCCTCACTCGCCCACCCGGAGCGGGTCGTCGGCTTCCACTTCTTCAACCCGGTGGCGATCCTGCCGCTCCTTGAGATCGTGCGCGCCGAGCAGACCGACGAGGCGTCGCTGGCCACCGCGTTCGCCGTCGCAAGGACGCTGAAGAAGACCGCGGTGCTGGTCAAGGACGCCCCGGCGTTCGTCGTCAACCGCATCCTCACCCGCTTCATGGGCGAGATCCAGAACGTCATCGACGAGGGCACCCCGGTCGCCACCGCCGAGCGCGCCGTGGAGCCGCTCGGGCTGCCGATGTCCCCGCTGGTGCTGCTGGAGCTGGTGGGCCCGGCGATCGGCCTGCACGTGTCGGAGACCCTGAACCGGGCCTTCCCCGACCGCTTCACGGTCTCGCCGAACCTCAAGGCCGTCGTGGCCGCCGGCAAGCGCGGCTTCTACGTGCACGACTCGGGCACCCCCGAACTCGACCCGGAGATCGCCGCGCTGCTCCAGCAGGGCGACACCGTGCTGAGCGAGGAGCAGGTGCGCGAGCGGGTGCTGGACGCCGTCGCGCAGGAGATCGGCCTGATGCTGGACGAGGGCGTGGTCGCGGCGGCGCAGGACATCGACCTGTGCCTGATCACCGGCGCCGGCTGGCCCTTCCACCTGGGCGGCATCACGCCGTACCTGGACCGTACGGGAGTCTCCGAGCGGGTCATCGGCAAGCGCTTCCTGGCCCCGGGCCTGGCGAGCGTCCCGCAGTAGCACGACGCGCCACCGCCACCTGACCGGGGGGGGGGGGGGGGGGGGGGGGGGGGGGGGGGGGGGGGGGGGGGGGGGGGGGGGGGGGGGGGGGGGGGGGGGG
>NZ_JBEHZD010000297.1:0-9534 GCF_040240285.1 Streptomyces sp. HSW2009
GGGGGGGGGGGGGGGGGGTCCCCGCGCGGCCCCCACCCCCCCCCCCCCCCGGCGGGGCCCCCCCCCCCCCCCCCCGCCTCCCTCAGCAACCCCTACCCCTCACCCCTCCAGCACCGGTTCGGCCCCCTCACTCGGAGCGCCCGCGAACTGGGCCGCGTACAGCCGCGCGTACGCGCCGTCCGCCGCGAGCAGCGAGGTGTGCGTGCCCTGCTCGACGATCGTGCCCGCCTCCATCACCAGGATCAGATCGGCGTCCCGGACGGTGGAGAGGCGGTGGGCGATGACGAAGCTGGTGCGGCCGGTGCGCAGGGAGGCCATCGCCTGCTGGATGAGGACCTCGGTGCGGGTGTCCACGGAGCTGGTCGCCTCGTCCAGGACCAGGATCGCCGGCTCGGCCAGGAAGGCCCGGGCGATGGTGATGAGCTGCTTCTCGCCGACGCTGACGCCGGCGCCCTCCTCGTCGATCACCGTGTCGTAGCCGCCCGGCAGGGTCCGTACGAAACGGTCCACGTGGGTGGCGCGCGCCCCCCCCACGACGGCGTCGTGGGAGGTGCCGGCGGGCGCCCCGTACGCGATGTTCTCGGCGATGGTGCCGCCGAAGAGCCAGGTGTCCTGGAGCACCATGCCGATGTGCGAGCGCAGCTCCTCGCGGGGCAGGGCGGCGATGTCGACGCCATCCAGGGTGATCCGGCCGCCGCGCACCTCGTAGAACCGCATCAGCAGGTTGACCAGGGTGGTCTTGCCGGCGCCGGTCGGGCCGACGATGGCGACGGTCTGTCCTGGCCGCACCGTCAGCGACAGGTCATCGATCAGCGGCTTGTCGTCCTCGTACCGGAAGCTGACCCGCTCGAAGGCGACCTCGCCGCGCCCCGCCCCCGGCGCCGGGGCGGCGGCCGGGCCTGGCGCGGGGCGGGGCGGGGGGAGCGCCTTGGTCGCGGGCGGGTCCGGGGTCTGTTCGTCGGCGTCGAGGAGTTCGAAGACCCGCTCGGCCGACGCGATGCCCGACTGGACCAGGTTGGCCATGCTCGCGACCTGCGTGAGCGGCTGGCTGAACTGCCGCGAGTACTGCACGAACGCCTGCACGTCACCGATCGACAGGGAGCCGCTGGCCACCCGCAGCCCGCCGACGACGGCGACCAGTACGTAGTTGAGGTTGCCGATGAACATCATCGCGGGCTGGATGATCCCGGAGATGAACTGGGCCCGGAAGCTGGAGGCGTACAGCTTCTCGTTGTGCTCGCGGAAGGTTTCCGCCGACTCCTGCTGCCGGCCGAAGACCTTCACCAGGGCGTGCCCGGTGTACATCTCCTCCACGTGCGCGTTGAGGGCCCCGGTGGTCGTCCACTGCTGGACGAACTCCGGCTGCGCCCGCTTGCCGATCCGGGTCGCGATCACCACCGAGACCGGCACCGTGACCAGGGCGACCAGCGCCAGCAGCGGCGAGATCCAGAACATCATCGCCAGCACGCCGACGATGGTCAGCAGCGACAGGGTGATCTGGCCGAAGGTCTGCTGGAGGGTCTGGCCGACGTTGTCGATGTCGTTGGTGGCGCGGCTGAGCACCTCGCCGCGCGCCTGCCGGTCGAAGTAGCTGAGCGGCAGCCGCGCCAGCTTCTCCTCCACCTGGGCGCGCAGCCGGAAGACGGTGCGCTGCACGATGTACGTGGCCAGCCTGGCCTGGAGGAAGGTGCCGGCGCCGGCCACCAGGTAGATCGCGAGGACCCACAGCAGGGTGTGCCCGACCGCATCGAAGTCAATGCCCTGACCTGGTACGACGTCCATCGCGGCGACCACGTCCGCGGCCGTTCCCTCGCCGCTGTCACGCATCCGCTGGACGGCTTCGGCCTTGGTCTGGCCGTCCGCGAGCCGGTCGCCGATGACGCCGGTGAAGATCAGGTCGGTGGCGTGGCCGAGCAGCTTGGGGCCGATCACGCTGAGCGCGATGCAGACCACGGCGAGCCCGACCATCACGGTCACGCCGAGCCGCTCGGGCCGCAACATGCCAAGGAGTCGACGGCTCGACCCGCGGAAGTCCATGGTCCGCTCGGTGGGCTGGCCGCCCAGGAACCGCGCGGCCCCGATCCCGGGCCCGGGCCCGCGCGGGGCGGCCTTGGCCTTGGGCCGGGGTTGGGACTGGGCATTGGGCTGGGCTTGGGACTGGGCTTTGGGTTGGGGCTGGGGCTCGTCCTCGGGCCGGCCCTCGGCTGCGGGCTCGGACCCCGGCCGCGGTCCCGGCCCCGGCCTCCCCTCCGGCGCGCTCATGCCGCCTCCTCCGCCGTGAGCTGGGACAGTACGATCTCCCGGTACGTCTCGTTGGTCTCCATCAGCTCCTGATGCGTGCCGGTGCCGACCACCCGGCCCTCGTCCAGGACCACGATCTGGTCCGCGTCGCGGATGGTGCTGACCCGCTGCGCCACGATGATCACCGTCGCGTCCGCGGTCCGGCGGGCGAGCGCAGCCCGCAGCCGGGCGTCGGTGGCGTAGTCGAGCGCCGAGAACGAGTCGTCGAAGAGGTAGATCCGCGGCTCGCGCACCAGCGCACGGGCGATGGCGAGCCGCTGCCGCTGGCCGCCGGAGACGTTGCCGCCGCCCTGTGCGATGGGCGCCGCGAGCCCGCCCTCCATCGCCGCCACGAACTCGCTGGCCTGCGCCACCTCAAGCGCCTGCCACAGCTCCTCGTCGGTGGCGTCCGGGTTCCCGTACCGCAGGTTGGAGGCGACGGTCCCGCTGAACAGGTACGGCTTCTGCGGGACCAGGCCCACCCGGCCGCCGGCCTGCTCCGGGTCGAGGTCGCGCACGTCCTGCCCGTCGATCAGCACCTGCCCCGCCGTCGCGTCGAACAGCCGCGGGACCAGGCCGATCAGCGTCGACTTGCCGCTGCCCGTACTGCCGATGACGGCCGTGGTGCGGCCGGGCCCCGCGGTCAGCGAGACGTCGCGCAGCACCGGCTCCTCGGCGCCCGGGTAGCGGAACTCCACGCCGCGCAGCTCAAGTTCGCCGCGCTGCCGGGCCGGCGTGACGGGGCGGGCCGGGGGCGCCACGCTGCTCTCGGTGGTGAGCACTTCCTGTACGCGCTCCGCGCAGACCTCGGCCCGCGGCACCATCATCAGCATGAAGGTGCCCATCATCACGGCCATCATGATCTGCATCAGATAGGAGAGGAACGCGGTCAGCGCGCCGATCTCCATGTCGCCGCCGGCGATGCGGTGCCCGCCGAACCAGACCACGGCGACGCTGGAGACGTTGATGACCAGCCCCACGACCGGGAACAGCAGCGACATCAGCCGCCCGGCCCGTAGCGAGACGTCCCGCAGGGCGCCGTTGGCCCCGGCGAACCGTTCCCGCTCGTACCCGTCGCGGACGAACGCCCGGATGACCCGGATGCCGGTGATCTGCTCGCGCAGCACCCGGTTGACCCGGTCCACGTTCTCCTGCACGCCGCGGAACGCCTCCCGCAGCCGGCGGACGATCAACGAGATCAGCACGCCGAGTACGGGGACGAGGGCCAGCAGCAGCCCGGAGAGCGGCACGTCCTGGTTGAGCGCCATCACCACGCCGCCGACGCACATGATCGGCACCGTCACCATCAGCGTGAACGTCATCAGGCACAGCGTCTGCACCTGCTGCACGTCATTGGTGGTGCGGGTGATCAGCGAGGGCGCGCCGAACCGGCCGAGCTCACGGGCCGAGAAGGACTGCACCCGGTCGAAGACGGCGGCGCGCAGGTCACGGCCGAGCGCCATGGCGGTGCGGGCGCTGAGGTAGACGGCGGCGATCGCGCACACCATCTGGAGCAGGGTCACGACGAGCATGACGCCGCCGGTGCGCAGGATGTGGCCCGCGTCCCCCTTCACGACACCGTTGTCGATGATGTCCGCGTTGAGGGTCGGGAGGTAGAGGGTGGCCAGGGTCTGGGTGAACTGGAGCGCCACGATCGCGGCGATGGGGCGTGCCGCTGGTCGCAGGTACGCGCGCAGTAGTCGGACCAACACATCGCGCACCTTATGTGAGCCCTGCCGCACCGGCTTCTGGTTTACCGCACCTGGAGCCGGTCTTTGCCCACCTCACCTGGGGCGCGGCCAACGAGCACGGCGCTCGGGACGTCCTGGCGGCGGGCCACCGGCCGGGCCGGCGCGGCGATCGGGGCGGCCGGCAGGCGTCATCATGGAGGGCGGCCCGCGCGGGCCCGGCCCCCGACGGGCCGGCGGCGCGCAGGCCGATCCGAGCCGGGCCGGTGGTCCGCGGGACGAGGCAGACGAGAAGAAGGAGCCCCATGGCGGCAACGGACACGGGGGCCCCGCCGGCCGGGACCATCCGGTACTGGGCGGCGGCCAAGGCGGCGGCCGGCACCGCGGAGGAGTCGTACGCCGCGCACACCCTCGCCGACGCGCTCACCGCGGCCCGCCACCGGCACGGGGCCAGCCCGGAGTTCGCCCGGGTGCTGCTGCGCTGCTCGTTCCTGGTCGACGGCGTCTCCGTCGGGACCCGCGCGCACGACACGGTCCAACTGGCGGACGGCGGCACGGTCGAGGTGCTCCCCCCGTTCGCGGGAGGGTGACCCACCGACCATGAACGACCGACAGCACGACCCCCACGATCCCCACGGCGACCAGGGCCAGCAGGGCCAGTACCAGCAGTACGGACACCAGGGCCAGCCCGGCCCCTACCCGCCGCACGCGCAGCAGCCCGCGCCGCAGGACGCCACGCCCCAGCCCCCGTACGGCACGCCGTACGACGCGCCCGCCAGCTACGGAACCCCCTACGACAACGCCGCGTACGACCCCGCACCCGGCTCCTACCAGGCCGCTCCGTACGGGGACGGCGGCTACCAGCCCGACCCGTACGCCGCACAGAACAGCCACCCGAACCAGCCGAACCAGCCGGTGCACCCGGTGCAGGCCGGGTACGACGCCAACGGCGGGTACGGGACCGGCGAGTACGGCGCTGCCGGATACGGGACCGGCGGATACGGGACCGGCGGATACGCCGGTGGCCAGGGCGACGGCTCGTACGGGGGCGACGCCCAGCAGGGGAACGGGTACGAGGGAAACCAGTACCAGGGGAGCGGATACACCGGAGGCCCGTACCAGAGCGGTCCGACGTACCAGGGTGATCCGCTCGGAGACGGCCCGTACCAGAGTGATCCGCTCCAAGGCGGTGCGTACGGAGCCGGCGGCCAGGGCGGCGGCTCGTACCCGCACGGCGTCCCCGGCGGATACGCGGGCCACGCCGACCCCGGCCGGACCACCGCGCCGTACGGCACCGCGCCGCACCAGGCCGGACCGTACGAAGCGGGCGCGCCGCACCAGGCCGGACCGTACGCCGGGGCCCCGCAGCACGCGGGCCCGTACGGCAACGGCGCGCCGGGCGACGGCCCGCACCCGGCCGCGTGGGGCGCCGGCGCCGGGCCGCAGCCCGGGCACGGCCGGGCGGACGAGACGCACGTGCTCGGCACGGTGCGGGCGGACGAGACGCACGTCCTCGGCACCGTGCGGGCCGACGCAACGCACGTGCTCGGCACCGTGCCGTCCGACCAGACCCATGTGCTCGGCACCGTGCGCGCCGACGACACGCGCGTGCTGAAGCCGATCCAGGGTGACGGGGCGGCGCCCCGCGGTGGTGGTGAGAGCGGGGCGGTCGGGGAGTCGGGGGCCGCGCCGTTGACCGCCGCCGAGAAGGCCAAGGCCGAGGGCCGGCCGCAGATCCTCGGGCCCGGGCTGCAACCCGCGGCGCTGACCGCGGTGCTCGCCGGGTTGCTCGCGGTGACCGCGCCGATCGCCGAACCGGCGCTCGCGGTGGCCGTGGTGCTGCTCCAGGCGGTGACCGCGGCGGGCTGGTTCCGGCTCAACGGAATGTGGCCCGCGCGGCAGGGCATCGCCCTGGCCTTCCTTGCCGGCGTCGTCGCCGACATCGGGCTGCTCGCCACCGACCGGGACCAGGCGCCGACCGTGCTGATCGGCACCCTCGGCTGCTGGCTGCTGCTGGTGATCGTGCTCCAACTGCGCAACCTCAGCCCGCCGGACGAGCGGCTGTACGGGCTGACCGCCACCGCCACCTCGGCCGCGCTCGCCGTGGTCGCCGGCGGGTACCTGGCCACCGACGCGGACCCGGTGGTGATCGGCGCGGCCGGCGTCGCGGTCGCGGCGCTGCTGCGCGCGCTGCCGCTGCCAGGACCGGTCTCCGTACTGCTCGCGCTCGCCGCGGCGGCCGGCGCCGGCTACGCCGCCGGACGCCTCACCGACTTCGGCACCGAAGGCGCGCTCATCGGGCTGGCGGCCGGGGTGTGTGCGCTGGTCGGGCTGCGGGTGGCCAGCTACGACTACCCGTCGCGCTTCGTGCACCTGACGGCCGGGGTCGCGCTGCCGCTCGCCGCGGCGGCGCCGGCCGTCTACGTCCTGGGCCGGGCGCTCGGCTGAGCGCCTGCGGTTCCGCGGGGCGCCCGACACCCGCCGCGCCCCGCGGAACCGGCCCGTGCGCGGAACCGCGGGCACCGGCCGGGCGTCACCGGATACGAGCGAACGTTCGGCCGATTTCGGGCGCCTGCGGTTAGGCTCGCTGCCAGGCACGGACCTGACGGACTCCTTGGGGGGCACACCAGCATGTCGGACGCGGCGCACAGGGGCGCAGCACACGGGGGTGGCCAGGGCGGTGTGCCGTACCAGCCCGCACCCGGCGGGTACGAGGGCGGCTACGGCGACGGTCGCGACGGCTACGCGGACGGCCAGGGCGACTACGCGCACGGTTACGCGCAGGGCCAGGGCGGCTACGGCGACGGCTATGCGGACGGTCAGGGCGGCGGGTACGACCCGTACGCGGCCGGGCCCGCCGCCGGTTACGACGACCGGCAGCCGCCCCCGCCGGCGCCCCGGCGGCGCCGTGGCCGGGGCCTGAAGATCCTGCTCGTCCTCGTGATCATCCTGGGCGGCCTGTTCGTCGCCGCCGACCGGATCGCCGTCAACGTGGCCGAATCCGAGGTGGCCAAGAAGATCAAGAGCAAGGAGAACCTGACCGACACGCCCGAGGTGTCGATCAAGGGCTTCCCGTTCCTGACCCAGGTGCTGGACAAGAAGTTCGACGAGGTGGAGGTCACCTTCAACGGCCTGACCAGTTCGGAGAACGGCCGCGCCATCCGGATCACCGAGATGAAGGCGACCATGCGGGACGTCAAGGTCTCCGGCAACTTCTCCTCCGCCACCGCCGCCCACGCCACCGGCCGCGCCCACGTCAGCTATGCGGACCTCTCCAACGCCGCCGGCCCCGGCATCACCGTCGGCTACGCCGGCCAGGACAACGCGGGCCAGGGCCGAGTGAAGCTCAGCGCCGGGCTGCCCGGCTACAAGCTGAGCGCGTACGGCACGGTCAGCGTGGTCAACGGGGACACCATCCGGCTGCGCGCCGACAAGATCCCGCCCGGCGCGGTGCCCGGCCTGGAGGACAAGGTGCGCGAGCGCACGGACATCGACCGCAAGGTCGACGGCCTGCCCGCCGGGCTCGACCTGAAGTCGATCGCCACCTCGGAGGACGGCGTCGACATCGAGGCCGAGGGCAACGCGGTCGAACTGGCCGGCTGACCCTGCGACTGCCCTGCCGGGCGGTTGCGCTGGTGGGCCCTGGCACCACTGAACGCGTGCATGAACACGTGCACCACCGAACGGCCGGCTACCCTCGGGTGGCCGGCCGTTCCCGCGCCCGCCGCCACCCCGTCCACCCGCCGTCCACCTGCTGAGACGCGGGCGTCCGCAGTGCAGATGCCGATCGGCACGGGCCCGCGCCGCCGGGGGTCGCGGGTGCAGCTCACCCGGTCACCGTCTCACATGCCAATCATTCTCGTCTCACGATATGACACGCCGGTGACACGTCAGCCCGCCGTCCTTACGATCGAACGCATGAAGCGACAGGCGGATCTCACGAAGCGGCGGGCAGTAGACCTGTGCCGCGTCGCCGCCATGCTCTGTCGCCCCGTCTGACACGAGGCCCCGTCGTTGGGGACGCACCGCGCACGTTCTTGCAGGTCCGCCCCGTTCCGCCCGACACCGGGCCCGGCTTCGTACCACCCCCCGCGCAGCGCCGCGCGCATCCCCTAGCGCCGCCTGCCGGTGCGCCATCCGCGTAACCGTGCACCATCCGTATCTGCCCCGGAGGAGAACAGCATGAGCCGCAGCGACGTCCTGGTGGACGCCGAGTGGGTCCAGGCCCGGATCGACGACCCGAAGGTGGTCATCGTCGAGGTCGACGAGGACACGTCTGCCTACGACACGAACCACATCAAGAACGCCGTCCGGATCGACTGGAAGCAGGACCTCCAGGACCCGGTGCGCCGTGACTTCGTGGACCAGGCGGGCTTCGAGAAGCTGCTGTCCGAGAAGGGCATCGCCAACGACGACACCGTCGTCCTCTACGGCGGCAACAACAACTGGTTCGCCTCGTACGCCTACTGGTACTTCAAGCTCTACGGGCACCAGGACGTCAAGCTGCTCGACGGTGGCCGCAAGAAGTGGGAGCTGGACGCCCGCGAGCTGGTCTCCGAGGTCCCGACCCGCCCGGCCACCACGTACCAGGCCAAGGCGCAGGACTCCTCGATCCGCGCGTTCCGCGACGACGTGGTGGCGGCCATCGGCTCGCTGAACCTGGTCGACGTGCGCTCCCCCGACGAGTTCTCCGGCAAGCTGCTCGCCCCGGCGCACCTCCCGCAGGAGCAGTCGCAGCGCCCGGGCCACGTGCCCAGCGCCCGCAACATCCCGTGGTCGAAGTCGGCCAACGACGACGGCACCTTCAAGTCGGACGACGAGCTGAAGGAGCTGTACGAGGGCGCGGGCGTGGACCTGGCCAAGGACACCATCGCGTACTGCCGCATCGGCGAGCGCTCGGCCCACACCTGGTTCGTGCTGCACGAGCTGCTCGGCCAGAGCAACGTCAAGAACTACGACGGCTCCTGGACCGAGTACGGCTCGCTGGTCGGCGTGCCGATCGAGGTCGGCTCGGGTTCCTGACCCGCCACTCCCCGCGACCCTTCGCGACCTCTTCCTCCCTGACGTAAGGACAGACACCCATGTGTGGAGCACAGGCCGGCGGCCCCGACGCGTCGACCATCAAGCCCGGTGAGACCACCATCCAGGGCAGCGTGACCCGCGACGGCCAGCCCGTCACCGGTTACGTGCGGCTGCTGGACAGCACCGGCGAGTTCACCGCCGAGGTCCCGACCTCGGCGACCGGACAGTTCCGCTTCTACGCGGCCGAAGGTACCTGGACGCTGCGCGCGCTGGTGCCCGGCGCCACCGCCGACCGCACGGTCGTGGCGCAGAAGGGCGGGCTGGCCGAGGTGGCCATCACCGTCTGACGTCGCACACCGGACGGCCGGAGGGCCGCACCCCAGGGGTTGGACGCCTATGGCTGGGGTGCGGCCCTCCGCGCATCCGCCCCCGTGCCGGAGCGCGCGGCCGGTGCCGGGCGGGTTCGTGGGGGGGGGGGGGGGGGGGGGGGGGGGGGGGGGGGGGGGGGGGGGGGGGGGGGGGCGGGGGGGGGGGGGGGGGGGGG
>NZ_JBEHZD010000298.1:0-9522 GCF_040240285.1 Streptomyces sp. HSW2009
GGGGCGGGGGGGGGGCGGCCGGGGGGGCCCGGGCCGGGCCCCGCCACGCGGGGGGGCGGGCGCCCCCGGCCCCCCGCGGGGGGCTGCCGCAGCCACGTCCGGCGCCCGCCGACGCAACCACCGAGCGGCCCGCGCGTGCCCGTGTCATAGCCCGATCCGGCGGGTTCCGGGGCGATCCGCGCAGGTCAGGTGCGGGGTGGTGGTGCCACCCCGGTGGGCGGGGTGTCCCTTGGCGCGGTGTGGGGGCGGCGATGAGGCATTATCGGGGGCCATGGGGATAGTCGCCGGGTTGGACAGTTCGTCGGAGTACACGCGCGTCGTCGTCTGCGACACGGACACGGGTGCAGTGCTGGGGCAGGGGTACGCCCCGCATCCCGCCACCGGAGCCGATGTGGACCCGCAGGCGTGGCTGCTCTCGCTGGGTGAGGCCGCCGACGGCGGGCTGCTCGAAGGAGTGCAGGCCATCGGCGTCTCCGCGCAGCAGAACGCGGTGCTGGTGCTGGACGCCGGCGGGGTGCTGGTGCGGCCGGCCATGGTGGGCAACGACAAGCGGGCCCAGGCTTCGGCGGCCGATCTGGTGGACGCCTTGGGCGGGCGCCCGGCGTGGGCCGAGGCCGTCGGTTCCGTACCGCACGCGGGGCAGACCGTGGCGAAGCTGCGCTGGTTGGCGCGGGCCGAGCCGGAGGCGGCGCGGCGAGTGGCCGAGGTGCTGCAACCGCACGACTGGCTGGTGTGGCAGTTGCTGGGGCGGCCCGGGCGGCGCACCACCGACCGCGGGGCCGCGTCCGGCACCGGGTACTGGTCGGCCGCGTCCGGCCAGTACCGGCCTGACCTCGCCGAACTTGCGCTCGGCCATCCCGTGCGGCTGCCGGAGGTGATCGCTCCGGCCGAGCCGGCCGGGCACACGCCCGAGGGGCTGCTGATCTCGGCCGGCACCGGCGAGACGATGGCCGCCGCGTTCGGCCTCGGCGTCTCGCTCGGCGACGCGGTCATCTCGCTCGGCGCCTCGGGTTCGGTGTTCGCCGTCCACCACGAGGCGCTCGCCGACCCCACCGGCACCATCACCTCGTACGCCGATGCGACCGGCATGCACCTGCCGGTGGTGCACACGCTCAATGCCGTACGGGTGTTGCGGGGCGCCGCCGAGATGCTGGGCACCGAGTTGGAGGGGCTGTCGGAGCTCGCGCTGAAGTCGACGCCGGGGGCGCACGGGCTGGTGCTCCTGCCGTACCTGGAGGGCGAGCGCACCCCGCACCTGCCACACGCCGCGGGGACGCTGTCCGGGTTGCGGCGGGAGAGCATGAAGCCCGAGCACCTGGCGCGGGCCGCGTTCGAGGGGATGCTGTGCGGGCTCGCGGACGCGTTGGACGTGTTGCGCGGGCGGGGCGTCTCGGTGCGGCGGGTGTTCCTGCTGGGGCCAGCGGCCGAGTTGGCTGCGGTGCAGGCGATCGCTCCGGCGCTGCTCGGGGCGCAGGTCGTGGTGGTCGAACCGGCGGACTACGCGGCCATCGGGGCGGCCCGTCAGGCGGCGTGGGCACTCGGAGTGCGCGAGGGCACGCTCGCCCCGCACACGCCGCCCGCCTGGCCCGCGGCGGCCAGCCAGGTCTTCGAACCCGGCGAAGAGATGGCGGTCGGGCAGTCGGTGCGGCAGCAGTTCAGCGCGGTGCGGGAGCAGATCCATCCGGAGGCGTTCGGCTGGAATCCGCCGGCCTGACGCCGGTCCGGACCGCGGTTGCGGTCGCAGTCCACGCCGTGACCACGGCTACGCCGCACGCTGTGGTCGCGGTCCACGCCGAAGTCATGGCTACGGCTACGGCTACGGCAGATGCTCGGCCGGGACGTCAGTCCAAGTAGCCGCGGAGTTGGTCGGCGAAGGCGTGGTCGCGGAGTTTGCCCAGGGTCTTGGACTCGATCTGGCGGATGCGTTCGCGGGTGACGCCGAAGATGCGGCCGATCTCCTCCAGCGTGCGCGGGCGGCCGTCGGTGAGCCCGTAGCGGAGTTGGACGACCTTGCGTTCGCGCTCGCCGAGGGTGGACAGCACCACCTCCAGGTGCTCGCGGAGCAGCAGGAACGCGGCGGACTCGACCGGTGAGGTGGCGTCGCCGTCCTCGATGAGGTCGCCGAGCGCCACATCGTCCTCCTCGCCGACGGGCGCGTGCAGCGAGACGGGCTCCTGGGCGAGTTGGAGTACGTCGCTGACGCGTTCCTCGGGGAGCCCGAGGTGGTCGGCGACGTCGGCCGCGGTCGGTTCGTGGCCGCGCTCCTGGAGCATCCGCCGCTGGACCCGCACCACGCGGTTGATGAGCTCCACCACATGCACCGGGACCCGGATGGTGCGGGCCTGGTCGGCGAGGGCGCGGGACATGGCCTGGCGAATCCACCAGGTCGCGTACGTGGAGAACTTGTAGCCGCGCGCGTAGTCGAACTTCTCCACCGCGCGGATCAGCCCCAGGTTCCCCTCCTGGACCAGGTCGAGCATGGTCAGCCCGCGGCCCACGTACCGCTTGGCCACCGAGACCACGAGCCGTAGGTTCGCCTCGATCAGCCGGCGTTTGGCCATCCGGCCGCGGACCACCAGGGTGTCCAGGTCGGCGGCGAGTTGGGTGTCGAGATCGACGGCCCCGGCGAGTTTCGCCTCAGCGAACAGGCCGGCCTCCACCCGGCGGGCGAGCTCCACCTCGTCGGCGGCCGTGAGCAGTGGGATGCGGCCGATCTCGCGCAGGTACTGCCGGAACAGGTCGGATGAGGTGCCGCCCGCATCCAGCCGGGGTGCGGGCGGCTCGACGCCCCCGCGCTCCCCCGCGCCGGCTGCGGGATCGGCTGGCGCCTCGGTTGGCGCTTCGGCTGAGGGATCGGCTGGCGCCTCGGCCGTCTTGTCGGTTGGTTCCCCGACGGACGGCTCGGTGGGCGGTCCGATGAGTGGGCCGGCGGATCGGCCGACGGATGGGCCGGCGGATCGGCCGGCCTCACCCGGCGTCGGCCCCGCCCCCGTCGCCGCACCGTGCAGTGGCGCCTCGCGGGGCACAGACGGCTTCGCCGCCGGGTCGGGTGGTGTTGGGGTGGCTGATGTGGCGGGCGGGCTCTGTGGGGCGCTGACGGCCTCGGGCGGGATGGTGCGTACGGGGCAGGGGTGTGTGCCGGGATCGGTGAGGTCGGGGGGCGTACGGGGCGGGGTGACGTCGGGTCCCGGCCCCGGAGGACACGGGGCGAGGGCCTCGGGCGGCACCGCGCGGGCCGCTTCGGTCCGGGTATGGGTCTGCACGGGGGCGACCTCCAGGGTGATCACCGCCGGCTGGTGGGCGGCGTGCGGCGGTGGGGTGGCCGCGCGGCCCGGCCGCCGCCCGTCCCGCCCGCCGTGAGTGGATGTGCGGGGCTGCGTGGGCCGTCCCGGCCGGCACTGCCGCGCTCCGAAAGCTCAGGCGCCGACTCCAGTGTGGGGCACGACACACTTCTGCCACGAGGGGCGTGCGCGCACTTTCTGCGACCGCTGCGTCACCGGGCGGCTACGCTGCGGCGATCCGCCCGCGTTCCGACGCCGCACCGGACAGGGTCACCGCCCGGTCACCGCGCGGCGGCCCCGCCCCCTGTACTCCCGCCCTGCGGTCTCGCGTCCCCGCGCAGCCCGCACCCCGCACCCCGCACCCCGCACCCCGCACCGGCCGACGCTTGGCCACCGGCCACCGGCCACCGAGCGTCGCGCAGCGCCCCGCGCACCCGTTTCCCTGCCCTGCGGCACCGGCGCACCGCAGCCGCCCGCACCCGCCGCCCGGCGGCTACAGCGCGGCGGCCCCGCGCTCGCGCAGGGACTGCCCGTACTGCTGGAGGACCCAGAGTTCGTTCTGCACGGCGGCCAGGTGGGCCGGGTCGGCCTGGGGGCCGAGGCGCTGGAGGGTGCCGCGGATCTCGGTGATCCGCTGGTTGACCGCGGCCAGCCGCACGGCCACCAACTGCACGCCGGCGTAGATCTCGTCCGGGTCGCGGCGGGTGTGCAGCGGCTCGACGGTCAGTTCGGTGACGAGCGCGCGCACCGTGTCGTCGGGCGCCGCCTCGCGCACCCGCGCCACGTACTCCTTGTCGGCCGATGCGACCCCGCCGGCCTCCGCGATGACCTCGCGGACCACCGCGTACGGCGGGGCGGTGAACTCGTCGGCGCCGTACGCGTCGAAGGCCGGGGCCACCAGGTCCGGGCGCTGGAGGGCGAGCTTGAGCAGCTCGCGCTCGACGCGGTGGGCGGGGCTGCGCAGGTTGAGCGCGGGGCCGCGCAGACCGGGCGGGGCGGGCGGGGCGGCACCGGGCTGGCCGGCGCGGCCGGGCTGCGGGCCGCCTTCGCCGCGTCCGTACGAGCCGTTGCCGCGGCCTGGGGGGCCGCCGCGCTGGCCGCGCTCGCGGTTCCAGCGGGCGAGCTGGCCGACCCGACGCACCACGAACTGGGTGTCCAGGATGCCGAGCATGCCGGCCAACGCCACCGCGTACTCGTGCTGGATGGAGCTGTTCTTGATGTTCGCGACGATGGGGGCGGCGGCTTCCAGGGCGGCGGCGCGGCCCTCGGCGGTGTCCAGGTTGTGCCGGCTGACGACGTGCCTGATGGCGAAGGCGAACAACGGCGTGCGACTGTCCACGAGCTGCGCCACGGCCGTGTCGCCCTCGGCGAGCCGCAGCTCACAGGGGTCCATGCCGCCGGGCGTGATGGCGATGGAGGTCTCGGCGGCGAACTTCTGGTCGTCTTCGAAGGCGCGCAGGGCCGCCTTCTGACCGGCGGCGTCGCCGTCGAAGGTGAAGACGACCTCGGAGCCCGAGTTGTCCATCAGCAGCCGGCGCAGGATCTTGATGTGCTCGCCGGCGAACGCCGTACCGCAGGTGGCGATGGCGGTGGTGACGCCGGCCAGATGGCAGGCCATGACGTCGGTGTAGCCCTCGACGACGACCGCCCGGTTGCTCTTGGCGATCTCCTTCTTGGCGAGGTCGATGCCGTACAACACCTGGGACTTGCGGTAGAGCGGCGTTTCGGGGGTGTTCAGATACTTCGGGCCGTTGTCGTCCTCGCGCAGCTTGCGGGCGCCGAAGCCGATCACCTCGCCGGTGATGTCGCGGATGGGCCACATCAGCCGGCCCCGGAAGCGGTCGATGGGGCCGCGCCTGCCCTCCTGGGCCAGGCCGGACAGCAGCAGCTCCTTGTCGCTGAAGCCCCGGCCGCGCAGGAAGCGGATCAGGTGGTCCCAGCCGGCGGGGCTGTAGCCGACGCCGAAGTGCTCGGCCGCGGCCTGGTCGAAGCCGCGCTCGGCGAGGAAGGCCCGGCCGATCTCGGCCTCGGGGCTGCCGAGCTGCTCGACGTAGAACTGCGCGGCCACCTTGTGCGCCTCGACCAGGCGGGTGCGTTCGCCCTGCTGGCGGCCGGGGGTGTACCCACCCTCCTCGTACCGCAGGGTGATGCCGGCGACGGACGCCAGCCGCTCGATGGTCTCGGCGAACGAGAGGTGGTCGATCTTCATGACGAAGTCGACCGTGTCGCCACCCTCTTGGCAGCCGAAGCAGTAGAAGAGGCCCTTGCTCGGGCTGACCTGGAAGGAGGGCGACTTCTCGTCGTGGAAGGGGCACAGGCCCTTCAGATTGCCCCCGCCGCCGTTGCGCAACTGGAGGTACTCGGACACGACGGCGTCGATCGGGACCGCGTCCCTGACCGCCTTCACGTCGTCGTCATTGATCCGTCCTGCCACGCGTGAATTCTACGGGCGCCCTGTGACACTCCCGTCCCGTGCCCGGTTAGAGCTCGATCACGAAGACCAGATGACGACCGCTGGGCGCGAGGTCGAACTCCTCGCCGACGGCGGTGAAGCCCTGCCGCTCGTAGAAGTCGCGGGCGCCGGTGCGGCCGTTGCACCAGACCCAGCGGGCCCCTCGGGCCGCGGCCTCGGCGAGCCCGGCCCGCAGCACGGCCGCGCCGTACCCCAGCCCGCGGGCCGCGGGGGCGCTGGCCAGCCCCCGGAACCGGTAGCTGGCACCGGTCGCCGTACGTGTACGGGGCGCGCGGGCGTCCGCGGCGGGTGGCAGCGGGTCGGGGAAGAACGTCGCGCAGGCCAGGGGTGGGGTGTGGGCCGGTGGGGCGGCCAGGGCGTCGTACGGGACGGCGTCGCCCGGCGGGTGCGGGGGTGCGGCCGGCGGGGCGCCGGCGCCGGCCTGGCCGTCCGGAGCGGCGGACGGGTACGCGGCGAGGTGGAAGACCCCGGCCGCGCCGTCCTCGGGGAAGGCGGCCGTGGCCCGGGGCAGCCCGGGGCGGAGCACGGACCAGCGCAGTTCGAAGATCTCCGACACCGGGACCACGGACGTGATGATCGGCATGCGGGCCACGCTACGGGAGCCCGCCGCGGGGGGGGGGGGGGGGGGGGGGGCCCCGCCCCCCCCCCCCCCCCCCCGCCCCCCCCCCCCCCCGCCCCCCCGCCGCGCGCGGCGGGGCCGGGGGGGCGGCGGGGGGGGCGCGGCCCCCCCCCCCCCCCCCCCGGGCCCGCTCGCCCCGTGCTACGGGACCAGCGTCTCCAGCGGAACGGACGGGTCGGCCAGGGCCTGCGGGTCGACCGGGGTGCCCGAGCGGATCAGGTCCTGGATGGGGCCGGTGACATCCCACACATTGACGTTCATGCCGGCCAGCAGCCGCCGGTCGGCGTCCAGCCAGAAGGCGATGAACTCGCGCTTGCCCACGTCGCCCCGGCACACGACCTGCGCATAGCTGCCGGGCGGCGCGTACCCGGAGTACTCAAGGCCCAGGTCGTACTGGTCGGAGAAGAAGTACGGCACCCGGTCGTACGCCACCTCCTGGCCGAGCATGGCGCGGGCCGCGGCCGGGCCGCCGTTGAGTGCGTTGGCCCAGTGCTCGACGCGCAGCCGCGCCCCGTCGGGCAGCGCGGCCGGGAAGTGCGGGAGCGGGAAGGCGGCGGCGTCGCCCGCGGCGTAGATGTCGGGGTCGGAGGTACGCAGCCCGGCGTCGACGGCGATGCCGCCGCGCGCGGGCCCGTTGCGCGGGGCGATCTCCAGACCTGCGGCCTCGGCGAGCGCGGTGCGCGGGGCGGCGCCGATGGCCGCGAGCACGGCGTGCGCCGGGTGCTCCTCGCCGTCGTCGGTGCGCACCGCGAGCACCATGCCGTCCTGCCCGGTGATCTCGGTGAGCCGGGCGCCGAAGTGGAAGCGGACGCCGTGCGCGCCGTGCAGGTCGGTGAAGAGGGCGCCGAGTTCGGGGCCGAGCACCGTGTGCAGCGGGCCCTGCTCGGGCTCGACGACGGTCACCTCGGCGCCGTAGCCGCGGGCCGCCGCGGCCACCTCCAGGCCGATCCAGCCGGCGCCGGCGATCACCAGGTGTCCGTTGTCGCGGCCGAGCTGGGCCAGTACGCCGCGCAGCCGCTCGGCGTGGGCCAGCCGGCGCAGGTGGTGCACGCCGGCCAGGTCGGTGCCGGGGATGTCGAGCCGGCGCGGTTCGGCGCCGGTGGCCAGCAGCAGCCGGTCGTAGTGGATGCGGGTGCCGTCGCCCAGTTGCACGGCCTTGGCCTCCCGGTCCAGGTGGACGGCGGGCTGCCCGAGGTGGAGTTCGATGTCGGCCTGGGCGTACCAGGCGGGTTCGTGGACGAAGACCGTGTCGCGCTCCTGACTGCCGCTGAGGTACCCCTTGGAGAGGGGTGGGCGTTCGTAGGGGTGGTCGCGTTCGTCGCCGACCAGGATCACGCGGCCGGTGAACCCCTCGGCCCGGAGTGTCTCGGCAGCCTTGGCGCCGGCAAGACCTCCTCCGACGATGACGAACGTTTGATGTGCGTCGACCACTTGTCGCCTCCTCGCTCGCGCGCGGTACGCCTGCGCCCGGGTGTTCCGGGCACGCCTGTGCGGGTGTATGCCCATCGGTACACCCACCATGAACCCCTGGTGTACACCCGGTCCTCCCGGCCAACAGGGAGGGTCCCGCACCGAGCGGGCTGCGGGAAGGGGCACTACGCCGGACGGGCCAGCGCCGCTGCCGCTCGGCCGGTTGCCGCGCGTGGGCCGGGCGGGCCGGCCGGAATCCGCTCCGACCTGCGCCTTCGTAGGGGTTCTCGGTCAGCGGCGGGCGGTCAGGCGGGCGTGCAGCGAACGGGCTGAAGCATCGGTGAGCGAAGCGATCTGGTCGACGATGACGCGTAGGCGCGCCGCGTCGTCGGCGGCGCCCGCGAACAGCGCCCGGAACTGCGGGTCGAGCCCGTGGGGGGCGCGGGCGACGAGCGCGGCGGCGAGTTCGGCGATGACCACGCGCTGGTCCGCGCGCAGTCGCGCCTGGTCGGGGCGTTGCATGACGTACCGGTCGGCGACCGCCTTGAGCACGGCGCACTCCAGGCGGGCGGTGCGCGGTACGACGAGGTGGGCGCGGTAGCGGGTGAGCGGGCCCGGGCCGTGGGCGGCGCGGGTGGCCTCCTCTGCGGCCAGGCAGAAACGGCCGATGAGTTGGCTGGTGGCGTCCTTGAGGCGGGCTTGGGCGAGGGCGGTGCCGTCGTAGCCGTGCGGCCACCACTCCTGGTCGAGCAGCCGGTCGAGCGCGGCGGCGAGTTCGGCGGGCTCGGCGCCGGGGGCGTACCGGTCGGCGGCGACGGCGAAGACCTCGCGCCGCTCGGGCTCGGCGAGCAGGACGGCCGGGTCGAGGTGGCCGGCGTGCAGGCCGTCCTCGACGTCGTGGACGGAGTACGCGACGTCGTCCGACCAGTCCATGACCTGCGCTTCGAAGCATCGGCTGCCGGGGGCGGCACCCTGCCGGAACCAGTGGAAGACCGGCAGGTCGTCCGGGTAGACGCCGCACTTGGGCGAGGCCGGGTCGGTGGGGTGGCCGCCCGGTGGCCAGGGGTACTTGGTGGCGGCGTCCAGGGCCGCGCGCGTGAGGTTGAGCCCGACGCTGGCCGGCTCGCCCGTCGCGGGGTCGGTGCGGAACCGCTTGGGCTCGATCCGGGTGAGCAGCCGCAGCGACTGGGCGTTGCCCTCGAAGCCGCCGCAGTCCCGGGCGACCTCGTGCAGTGCGCGCTCGCCGTTGTGCCCGAACGGCGGGTGGCCGAGATCGTGCGCCAGACAGGCCACTTCGACCAGGTCCGGATCGCAGCCGAGCGCGGCTCCGAGCTCCCGGCCGACCTGGGCGCATTCCAGGGAGTGGGTCAGCCGGGTGCGCGGGCTGGCGTCCCACGCCTGACCGCTGTCGCCGGGCGTCACCACCTGGGTCTTGCCGGCGAGCCGGCGCAGCGCGGCGGAGTGCAGCACCCGGGCCCGGTCCCGCTGGAAGGCGCTGCGGCCGGGCCGCTTGTCCGGCTCGGGCGCCCAACGTTCCAGGTCAGCGGCAGAGTAGCCGGGTACGGCCGGGGCGGCTTCGGGGCCGGGCAGATACGGAGCAGCCGCGGTGGGCGGCGCGGCCGGGCCGCCGGTCGCCGCCGGCGGGGGGGGGGGGGGGGGGCGGGGCCGGGGCCGGGGGGGGGGGGGGGGGGGGGTGGCAGGAGACCGCCCCCCCCCCCCCCCCCCCGGCCGGGGGGGGG